>JACRBM010000015.1 GCA_016219275.1 Chloroflexota bacterium | reverse complement strand
CGTGGACTTCACGCCGAGTTGGTTTGCGAACAGTTAAAGTGCGCGTCATGAGTGAACCTCCTGAATTGAAATGGTACACTCATTCTAACAGAGGTTATGTGAAAATTACTCATATCGGTTATGTGAAATGACGGTTAAGACAACCACCACAACCTGGGATTAACCAAACATTGATTTGAATAAACGGACCACCGAAATTTTCGCTCCGCCAAACGTTGAACCCGGCAACACTACTCTCATTGATCGTCGTCCACTTGACGGAGATAAATCCATTCCCTGCCTGTGCCGACAGAGTTGGAATGACGCCCCCGGCGAAAGCATTCTCGGTGACCAAGATACTTGACAACATTAACGCGATGGTCAACAACGCTCGCGAATAAAGTCGCTTGTGCACTATGACCTTCCGTCGTTCGTCCCCGATTTAGTAGTTCAGCCCTTTCGATTGAAACTACACAAACAGAACACCCGGCTGGATCACCGGTCGTACATTCCAACCATGAACGCCCAGGTGAGCATTGACTCACGCACATATCTGCTCAATCGAATCGTATATATGTCCACCCAGCCATCGCCTCTTTGCGCCAGGATGCCGAGACGATTGACCGCTAACCCGATTGGCGCAACTCCATTCGATTCGCACAGGTACATCGCACGCGGCAGATGAAACTCCTGGGTCAGTAAAACACCTTCTGCTTTCAACTGCGCGAAATGTCGGCACGTATCGTTTGTAGTGTCGCCCAGTCGGTCTATCCGTATGTCTTCGACAGACACTCCACTGCTCATTGCGTATCGTGCGATGGCATCCGCTTCTTGATTATGCCGATTGTCGGCTGAAACATAGAGCTTTTGAATCGCGCCTTGCCGATAGAGCAATATCGCCGCTTCGATTCTTTCGCGCGTAACATCGGTGAGACTGTAATCGCTATTCACACTCGCACCGAACACGACACCATATTCGCGCTTTGGCAAGTTGTCCGATTGAGTATAGATTTTATCTTTGAACCGCCATGTTATCAGAACTTGGGGAGTGAAGAGTAAAAGAATCAGTACGACGATGCAAACCGCTATCCAAAATCTCCTGCGCATCAACCAATCGAACAACGGATACGTTCGTACGCGATCTGCCGCCCAACGCATCTAATACTTTCTCTCCTTCGGCTGGTACCGCGTAATGACCACCGGTTTGTACCGCGATTCAAACGTGCCATCGCGTCGCGCGATCAGCGTGTGCTTGAGCCAGTTCTTGTCGTCGCGATTCGGAAAATCTTCGCGCGCGTGCGCGCCGCGCGATTCGGTGCGCGCCGCCGCGCTGTGCGCGGTCGCTTCGGCAAGATCAAGCAAGTAGCCGAGTTCGAGCGCTTCGAGCAATTCGGTGTTGAACTTTTTCGTCTTGTCGGTGATCGAAACTTGGTGGTAACGCGTTTTCAAATCCGCGAGCGTTTGCTTGACCTGCTCCAAACCCGCGCCAGTGCGAAACACGCCGCACTGCGCGGTCATGATCTCTTGCATCGCGCAGCGAATCTGCGCGGCGTTTTCCGTGCCGGTCCCGCTCGACAAGCGATCAATCTCCGCGCGCACATTCGCCTCCGCGTTCGCGGGTAGTGACGCGAAATCGGCTTGCTTGACGTACTGCGCCGCGCTCAACCCAGAGCGACGACCGAACACGAGAATATCTACGAGCGAGTTCGTGCCGAGGCGATTCGCGCCGTGCACCGAAACGCACGCGCATTCGCCCGCCGCGTACAAACCAGGGAGCACCGTATTCTTTTCGTCTATCACGACGCGCCCATCGTTGTCGGTCGGAATGCCGCCCATCGCGTAATGCGCGGTCGGTTGCGTCGGCACCGGTTCTTTCATCGGATCCACGCCGAGATACAATTCCATCATCTCGATAATGTCCGGCAGTTTCGCGCGCAGTTCGTGCTCGGTCACCGGATTGCCGCCCGGCGCGCTCTTGTACCGGTTGATGCTCTCCGGGCGAATATCGAGATAGACGTAATCCTTGCCGCCGATGCCGCGCCCCTCGTTGATTTCCATCTGCATAAAACGCGAGATCATATCGCGCGGCGCAAGGTCGAGCATCGTCGGCGCGTAACGTTCCATGAAGCGCTCGCCCTGGTCGTTGATCAGCACGCCGCCTTCGCCGCGCGCGGCTTCGGACATCAAGATGCCCATCTTGTAAATGCCGGTCGGATGGAATTGGAAAAATTCCATATCTTCGAGCGGATACCCGTGCCGATACAACATCGCGACTGGATCACCGGTAAGCGAATGCGCGTTCGACGTGACCTTGAACATTTTGCCGAATCCGCCCGCCGCGATGATCGTCGCCTTGCCGTGAAAAATATGCAACTCGCCGGTCGCGATGTCTACCGCGACGACGCCGCTACAGACATTATTTTCGATGATGAGATCGAGAACCTGGTATTCGTTAAAGAAATGCGTTTCATGTTTGATGCACTGTTGATAGAGTGTTTGCAAAATCATGTGCCCGGTGCGATCCGCCGCGAAACACGCGCGGCGCACTGGACCTTTGCCTTCGTGATGCGTGTGCCCGCCGAAACGTCGCTGATCAATTTTACCTTCGGGCGTACGGTTGAACGGCAAGCCCATGTGCTCCAACGCGTACACTGTCTCGACCGCTTCGCGCGCGAGAATTTCGGACGCGTCTTGATCGGAAAGATAATCACCGCCTTTCACGGTGTCGAACATGTGCCATTCCCAGTGGTCTTCTTCGAGATTACCGAGCGCCGCGCCGATGCCGCCCTGCGCCGTCCCGGTATGCGAACGCGTCGGATACATTTTCGTGAGCACCGCGATATTGGCTTGACTCTTGGCGAGTTCGAGCGCCGCCCACAAGCCCGCGCCGCCTGCGCCGACGATGACGGCGTCGTAACGATGTGTTTGGGTCATTCGTTGCCTCGTTGAATCATATCACGCACAACTTGGAATTTGCGTTGGAATTCGTCCGGGTCTTGCTTCAAACTCTCAGTCGCTAAACGCGGCAAAATGTCGCGGAAATAATTTTCCAGCAATGGCATCTCGATACGCCCCGTGAGTACAAGCGCGATGACATCGCTGAAATCCTCTTCCGTACCGCGCGCGATTTTACTGAGCGCCGTGCTGTACAAGTCGAAATGGAAAACATCCAGTTGTCCGAATCTCCCGATAAAAATCGCGCGGTCCCGATAACCCGCCGGCAACGGGATAAAATCGCCGGGCGACACTTCTTCGACGTTCAAGCCAAGTTGGTCTTTCAGTTCGCGGATCGTTTGAATCAACGCGGCGTGATCCTGGGACGCAACTTGGAATGTCAACTCAATGTCGAGCGACTGTGCGCGAAAATTTTCAAACACCAACGTCGTTCCGCCGACAAGATAGACCTGACCGGGATGACGAAAGCGTTCACCCAACCGACGCAGGAACTGTTCGATGCGTTTGCGATCAACCGATTGTCGTGAACTCACTTCGCCTCTGCCAATAACTGACCAAAGAGCAAATCCGCCGATTTATTATACGATGCCAAGTAATTGTACGGAACATTCGCCGCGCGCGCATGCCACTGGGCAAGCGCAACTAAGCCGACTTTGCCGAATCGTTCGTCCGGCGCTGGCAAGCCCAACTCGCGCGAAAACAAATCGGGTAACAGCTGAAACGCGTCCAAATAGAAACTGAGTCGCGTGCTCCACATGCGTTGCAGGTAAACTGCCGCCATGTAACGCGCTTGCAACTCGCGCGCGGCATCGCCGTCAAGTCCCGGCACGACGAGTCGCACAAAATTCGCAAATGACGGATGCAGTAAGAACAAGTCGGTCAACGCAAGATGCAGACGCGCGTCTTTGGCGCGCGCCAACTCGGCAATCAACATGGGCGGCGCAACACGTTCCACGTGCGCCTCGCCATCAGCCAAAAAGCGAATGCCATACTCGCGCAGAGCGGCGACCAGTTGACCGCGTTCCACCCTTACCTCGGTAACGTCCCAGGTGTGAATGTGAAAATGATGAACGCGCCCATGCCCATCAGCACAAACCAAAACACGATAAGCGCGATGCGAATGAATGCGCGCCAACCCGGCGAATGAAAATAATCATCAATCACATTGCGCGTACCATTGACGCCGTGCGTGAACGCAAACGCAAGCAGGAGCAAATCGTACAAGCGCCAGAACGCGCCTTGCGGTCCGGTCCAGCGTTCGACAATCGTCGCGAAGGTGATTTTCTCGACGCCGATGACAAAGTGCATCCAGAACACATGGAACAACGCGATGACGATCAGCAACAAACCAGAGACGCGCATGAACAACCACATATTGAATTCGAATCCACTGCGCGGTTTGCCACGCGAGGACGCGAGCCGCGTGAGCGCGTCTTGATAATTGCCGCCACTCACTTCTGTATTCACCGCGCCGAGCGGCGCGCGCGTCGCCGCGTACGCGATGACGAGCGGCAGTGCGAGCAACGCAAGCGTCATCGCGATGCTGCCCACAACGCCGTAGAATTCGCCGAGCATCACGACGCTCGCGGGAACGAAGAGGATGAGGAAAATCACGATTTGGATGTAGAAAAGTTTGATGTGGTACCGCGCCGTGGTCGGTTTGAAATCCATCAGAATCAGACGCAACCCGTTGACGCCGTGATAGAGCAAACCGAAAACGAGGAACACTTCGAGGATACGCGGGATCGGTCCTTTGTAAATGACGAGCAATTCTTCGAATAGTTCCGGAAAGCCGACGAGGAAAATATCAAAGATGTGGAGCGCGAGAAAAAGCAAAACGCCCAAGCCCGCGACGCGATTGATCGCCCATGCCCACTGACCAATGCCGCCGCGATAGCGCAGGACGCTATAACCAACCCTCAGTGCATTGAACACGAATGCCTCCTCGCAGACGTTCGATGAAACCGCTTGAGATTATACGCAGTCGAAAAAGAAAAGTCAAAGGGCGTAGGGGCGAGGCATTCGCACAATCGCGATGATCGAGAGATTAACCGCACAATGCTAACCACCTTGTCGCACGAACATGATTTGGCGAATGCCTCGCCCCAACACGCGCACGAAAAAGACCTGCGCGGCTTCGCTCGACCGCGCAGGTCACACATCGGATTGTTACACGCGGGGCATCGTTCGTCTCACGCGTTGGTCGTTCGGCGTTTTCGCGCGGCGAACTCGGGCGCTTCTCTGACGGTCGTACCGAGCACACCCAACGAACGATAGAACGCTTTCCATCCGACGCGATGCAACTGTGCTGAATCGTCGCCCACCGATGGAAAACCTTGCTCGTCCGGCGTGAGCGTTTCCCAATTGCGAAACAACTTGCCCCACTCACTACCGAGCACCTGATCCATCTGTCGTTTCGCGATAAACGGATACCAGAAACTGTCGTGATAAACCACGCTCGCGATGTACGACCAGGGCGCGAGCACCGTCTTGAGACTCCACTCGATCGGTTTCTTGAGCGGACCCCAATAAATTTTGTGTTGCATCCGCGAAGCGAACGTCATCTTTTGGAACGGTCCGACGAATTGCCAGTTCTCATTCGCCGCGCTCACGTCGCCAGTGATTTCGATTTCGCGCGGGTCGCCACAACCCAGCCCGCGTTCGTGCGCGAGGCGAATGAACTTGATCGAGAGCGGATCCATACCCATTAACTTCGCCGCGACCGCGTCAATCGCAACTTGATCCGAACTCGCGAGCAAAACATTCTTGACATGCGGCGTCATGCAACGCGGACCAGGACCATCGCCGGCGAACGTGCCATCCATCACCGCGAACACACCGCGATGAATTTTCTTTTGAATCATCAACAGGTCAACCAAGGTCTCGTGGATGACCGGGTGCGTCCAGTGCCGCCGCTCGTTGAGCAAGCCGCCGAACGCGTTCTTCATCGCGCCGGTCGTCGTCGTGAAAATGTGCGTCTTGACCGTCGGCAGATGGATGATGTTCTCGCCGATGAATCGTTTCGGAATGTAGAATCCGCCGGGATACACATCGTTGAGGCACAAGAATTTTTCCGTGAGATCGCCGACTGCATCGCGAATGTGAATCCACTCTTCGCCCTCGTAGAGATGGATGTTTCGCAAACCGTGACGCTCGACGACGTTGAGCTGCTTGTTCTCGCGCTCGCCCAGGTGCGCGTCAATCACGACGGTACGATTGTGACACGCGTGAATCAGATTCGGGTCGTACCCGTCTTGATTCAGCGCGCGAATCACGCCTTCCAATTGCCAGGGCGTCGTCGAACTACCGGGAAAGAAAAAGTGCCAGGAGATGTTGACCTTGAGCGCGGTATCGGCTTGACGATCAATGACTTGGTGATAACCGGCGAGGTTCATCAAGCGGTGGTAATCTGCGAGCACGGTGCGCGGGGACGTTCTGAGAATGGCGACTTTGCTTTTATTACTCACGCGGGTGATAACTCTTTCTTCGAGGATTGGGTTGCGCCGCCCTGAAACACCGGCACGCGCTCGTGGTTCTCGGTGACGCGGTACAAGTCTTCCGGTTTTTCGAGACGGTCGGTGAACAAAATTCCGTCGAGATGATCTACTTCGTGTTGCAGCGCGCGCGCGAGCAGACCTTCGCCTTTGATGCGCGTCTCTTTGCCCTTGCGGTCGAGACCTTTGACGGTCACTTTCATCGCGCGGCGCACCATCCCAACATAACCGGGAATCGAGAGACATCCTTCTTCGCCGAACTGCTCGCCTTCGGCTTTGACGATTTCCGGATTGACGAGCGCGATTTGTTGTCCGCTGTATTCCACTTTGCGATGGTCGCGTGGCAGCGCCTGAACACTATCGTCGGTTTCGTCCTCGGGCATTTCGATCACGAGCACGCGCAAACCCACGCCGATTTGCGGCGCGGCGAGACCCAGCCCGCGCGCCTCGCGCATCGAGTCGAACATGTCGTCTATGAGTTTCTGCGTGGACGCGTCCACGCGTTTGACCTTTTTGGCTTTTTGCCGGAGCACCGGGTGATCCGACATGAGTATTTCGTGAATTGCCATCGTTCTCCTGCTTATCTTTGCCGCGCATCACGCGGCTTTTTGTTTTAGCCGTTTCTGTCGCATCGTCGCTATCGGTCGTTCTGCAGATGTTGCCGGCGCACCCGAAAGTGCGATTCGCTTCAGAGTGCGTTCCACCACGCGGGGAAGATCAATGAGAATGAAATCCTTTGCCGGGTACAAATAATCTTCGCCCTCGTTATCAATCACGCGAACATATCCAGAGCGCGCGGCGCTTGCATCGGGCAAGATTTGGTACAGCATTCGCGGCGTCAACATATCCGCGTCATCACTCCGAATGCAAATTGCAAATCGAGGTGTCACTTTGCGTAGTTTATCCATAGGTTCAATCCAAATAACGCTTTACTCTCATTTTTCGTTTACCGATGCCGTGCGCTTCAAACCAATGCACTTCGGCACGACGAATCTCGCCATTCCACAAACGTACGGCTGCGATTCCCTTGAGCTTTCTCCATCGGGCGGTCCCGTATTGCTCACGAAGCATCGCCAGGATACGAATACTACTTCCAACCGCAATGATTTCAATATCAGTGATCTCGCCGATGATTTCAAAATGCATTGGCAATGTCTCGGTATCAGAATTTCGATCTTAATGGCTCACCTAGCCATGCTTGTGATGTGCCGCACCTCAGCCGGGACGAAACGGCGGATTGCCATCCTTGTCCGGCGCGATCACGGGTACCGCGACGCTCAATGTCGTGGCGACCGAATGCGCCACGCGATTCAACCCTGCTTTGTCGAACGCGACCACGCGCTCGACAATTTTGCCGGCGCGATCAATCAAGAACGCGGTCGGCACAAATTCCGGATCGAACTCGTTGGACACGCGCCAAGCGTCGTCAATCAAAATAGGAAATGTGCTACCGTATCGTCGTGCGAATTCGACCGACCGCGCGCGGTCGTTTTGCGAAATGCCCCACACCACCAACCCGGCATCATATAAAGTCTGGTGCATTTTTTCAAAGTACGGAAACGCCAGCACGCACGTCGGACACGTCGTCTTGAAAAAGACGGCGAGCGTGAGCCGCGCGCCGTGTTGATTCAGTTCAAAATCTGTACCGTCCGCCCCGCGCAACGAAAACGCCGGGGCGACCTGTCCTACGCTCAGAGTTGCCATCGTCCAGTTATCGGTAGGGGGCGACGCATGCGTCGCCCCCCCATGAAATTACGTCTTTTTGGCTTTCGCCGCTTCTTTCGCTTTCTTGTCCGCTTCCTCACGCGCCGCATCCAGCGGATGAATTTGCGCGTGGTACGTCGAAGATTTCATCAAGCGCGTAATATCGTGGATGTGTCCGACGTGTCGTTCGTAGTCGCCCAACTCATAATCGTGATCCATCTTGATCGCATCGAACGGGCAGAACTCGGCGCACATGCCACAGTTCATGCAGACATCAATGTCAATGTAAAACTCGGTGCATTTTGGTCGCGGCTTGCCTTCGGGTTTCGTCGCGCGCACAATCCAGATGCATTGCGGCGGACACACCTTGGCGCAAATGCCGCACGAGGTACATCGTTCGTAACCGATCGCTTCTTTGCCGGTCGCCGCGTCAATGACCGGCTTGCCCTTTTCATCCAACTTGGGATCGTAAACGAGAAACGGCACGAACCGGAAATTTTCCGGCGGCTTGAGTTTTTCTTCGGGATACTGCACCGTAAAGATGCCGCTCCCCTTGACACTCTGTCGTTCCGCGAACGCGGTCGGCTCGTATGGTTTGCCGAGATGTTTGAAATCGCCTTGATATGTCTTGATCGCGCGGCGCAAGGTCACACCCATTCCGCGCAGTACGCCTAATCCGAAACTCATCGTCAGTCCTCCGCATTTTCCCTCCCCGGTTTGACGGGGGAGGGTTAGGGTAGGGGTCAGTGCTATCGGTCCACTTCGCCCATCACAACATCGTGCGAGCCAAGAATGATGATCAGGTCAGCCACTTTGTGTCCAACCGACATCTCATTCATCGAAGTCAGGTTGATAAACGATGGTGAGCGAACGTGATAACGGTACGGATTGGGATTGCCATCGCTGACCAGGTAGAATCCCAGTTCGCCTTTGGGATTCTCGCCGCGTCCGTAGACTTCGCCCTTGGGCACGCGCACCTGATAGTTCTTTTTACCGGTCATGATTTCGCCCGGCTGAATTTGCTTGAGCGCTTGTTGCAGAATCCGAATGCTTTGGTGCGCTTCCCAGAACCGCATCATGAACCGCGCGTGCACGTCCCCGGTCGTGCCGGTCGGAATATCGAACTCGAACCGATCATAAATCGAGTACGGCTCGGCGCGGCGCACATCGTACTTGACGCCCGATCCGCGCAAGACCGGCCCGGCGGTGCTGTAATTGATCGCTTGCTCGCGCGTGAGAACGCCTACGCCCTGGGTGCGCGCAAGGAAAATTTCGTTGCCGGTCAGGAATCGGTCAAACTCATCCATCACGCGCGGGAAACGCTCGTTCGCGAGATAACTCACTTTGTCGAGAAAGCCATCGGGCAATTCGCGCGCGACGCCGCCAAAGCGCATATAGTTGCACATCATGCGCGAGCCAGACGCGGCTTCGAACAAATCGAGCACCAGCTCGCGTTCTTCCAAACCGTACAGGAGCGGCGTGTAGAACGCGCCCAGGTCGTTGAAGAGAAACCCGAGAAACGAAAGGTGACTGACGAAACGCGTCAACTCCGCCATGATAATGCGAATGTATTCGGCGCGTTCGGGCACCTTGAGACCCATCAATTTTTCAACGCCAATCACGTACGCGTGATTGTTGTTCATCGAGGTAAAATAATCGAGGCGGTCGGTGAACGGAATGTTACCGAGGAACGTGTTGCGCTCGCCGATTTTTTCGTGATTGCGATGCAAGTAACCCAGCACTGGCTCGACCGCGACAATCGTTTCGCCGTCGAGCGTCGTTTTCAAACGCAACACGCCGTGCGTCGAAGGGTGTTGCGGTCCGATGTTCAAAACGATTTTGTCGGTCTTGAGTTTGGTTGCGACTGCTTCTGCTGCGCCAACGGTTCGCACCGTGTCGCGCTGTGGTTTGTACGACACCGCGTCAAAATTCGCGGGATAGATCACATTGTCATGCCAAGGATTGCGGTCTTCGGCGATGACGTGATGCCCTTGATCCCAACGCGTGCCGAACGGTTTCTTGTCGTCTTCGTAGTACGGCTCGTGGTAATCTTTGCGGAGCGGGAAACCTTCAAAGCCATCCCACATCAAAATGCGACGGAGGTTCGGATGACCCAGGAACCGAATGCCCATCATATCGTAGACTTCGCGTTCCTGAAAGTCCGCGCCGCGATACACCGACACCAGCGACGGCACCGCCGGGTCTTGACGCTGCGCGTTGACTTTGAGCGTCAGCGGTACGCCCTGCCGTTCGATGGAAGACAGTTGATAAACGACCTCGAAACGATCTGGGAAATCTACGCTTGTGACGTTGTGGAGATAATCGAATCCCAGTTCGTCGTGTAGAATGCGCGCGGCGTCGAGCAAACGCTCGCCTTTGATGACGAGGTTCTGCCCCGCCGCGGATTCGACCGCATCGGGAAACTTGATTTTGATTTTTTCGGCGACGCTCGGCGCGTCAAAAGCAGTCGTAACTTGTTTTTCAGTTGGAGCAGGTGGCGCGTTGACAGCCATTGTCAGAAACTCCTCAGGTTAAAGTCGAAAGTGAAAAGTACTGTGGACTTGGCTTTCAACTTTATTATTTTTTCTCTGCCTTGGCATCGGCTTTGGTTTGAATCTTGACGGCGCGCGCGGCGAGCGATTGCGGATCACGCGCGAGCGCGGTGATTTCTTCGGCGCGGCGCGGATCGAACAGATCGGGACCGAGCACCGGTTCGGGGACGCCTTCGGTTTCACCTTTGCGATACCACGCGACCTCGCGAACGGATTGCTTGTCAATTTTCTTTTGGAGTTGCATCAAACCATAGAGCAGGGCTTGCGGGGTGGGCGGACAACCTGGGACGTACACATCCACCGGCACGAGTTTGTCCACGCCGGACACCACGCTGTAACCTTCTTTGAAAGGACCGCCCGCGCTGGCGCACGCGCCCATCGCGAGGACGTACTTGGGTTCCGCCATTTGATTGTAGAGGCGGACGACCGCGGGCGCCATCTTTTTCGTCACCGTGCCGGAAACGAGCATCAAGTCGGCTTGACGCGGCGACGCGCGAAATAGTTCCATGCCAAATCGCGAGATGTCGAATCGGCTCGCCGAGGTGCAAATCATTTCAATCGCGCAACACGCCAAGCCAAAACCCATGGGCCAAACCGAGTTGCGGCGTCCCCAGTTGTAAAGCGGGTCAATCAGTTTGTCAATCACCTTGTCCCACTGCGTCACCCAGACCGAGCGACGCACTTGATCTTCGAGCCACTCTTCTTCGCTGCGCGAAACTTGAATGCCGGATGTTTGCGGTGTACCATCAGCCATAGTCTCTCCCTCATTGGAGTATAATTTCTCGTACGCAATCCATTATATCATTATCCGATTATATCGGCAAACCAGTAAGAATCGCGCGAGAGAGAATCGTCCACCAATAAAAACGGTATTAAAAAAACGCGAGAATTTTGATTGGGGATAGTCGTCCCTATTGACACTCACAACCGATTGCATTAGTATCGTCGTGCGTTTGTTGCGAATCCATGCTCATGGATCGAGTGCTGATGCTCGATCAACCCAGGTGACGACTTGCCGACCGAACAGCCCCAGCACGTTCTGCCTCGTTCTCTCCGCAAGTCTCTACGATTTTATCCGCTCGCTCTGTAATGATCGAGGATGCCATGCCAAGAATTTTTTTCGTATTGATGATCGCTCTGCTCGGCGCGTTCGTGTTGTTGGCGCTCGCCGCGCCCCTGGCTTTGCCGGCAAGCGCGCAGTGCGGGCGCACGGGTTGTCCACCGCCAAAAGAACCGCCGCAACAACCTGAGCCACAAGAGCCGCGCGAGCCACGGGAACCCTTGGCTGACCGGCGGGATGATCCCACTCGCGCGCCGGTTCCGACTCCCGCTCCGACAAGCACACCTGAGCCAACCAGAGTTACGGTCTCGACGATTCCTTCGCCGGAGCCGAGCGCTGGTCCCAACATACCATTGGCTACACAAACGGCAACGGCGCCAGAGCCAGTCGTCGTGGCAACCTCAACTCCGTTGCCACCTGCTACGGTTCTCGCGATGCCGACCTTTCCGACGACTATCGTGCTCAACGAGTATCGCGTGCCAGATCGGAACGCGGAAAACGAATGGATCGAACTTTACAACCTTGGCGATTCGTCCGTGGATTTGAGCGGTTGGCAACTTGCGCACACGGCAAACGGCGGCGGAGCGTACATCATTCCGTCAGGCACGACGATTGCGCCACGCGGTTTCCGGGTGTTCACACGCGCGCAAACCGGGTTGACATTGAACTCGCAAAGCGACGATGTGCAACTTGTCTACCCGAACGGTGCGGTCGCCGATACAACGCGGCACAGCCGTCTGCGCGATAATCAAGTCTACGCGCGTTCGGTGGATGGCGCGGGATTGTGGCTCGCCGATTGCAAGCCAACGCCGAACACGGCGAACTGTCCGCTCGTCGCCGGCGCAAGCAGTTATTTCCGCGATCACATCGCGACACCTTCGTTATTTGGCGCCTTGAATGTCGCGGCGTTGATCACGAATTTTCTGCTCGCGCTCGTCCTCGCGCTCGCGATGGGCTTTTTCGGCAACATGTTGAACGACGTGCTCGAATCGCACGAACCGGAAATTGCGGCATGGTTTGCGCCGATTCGCCCGGTGATCTACGGCATTCGCAATGCGGCAACCCAGTTCGACGACACGTTCGCTAAATGGCGTCTCAGTTTGCTGGGCTGGGTGATCAAACTGGGATTCATGCTCGTGCTTTACGGCATCGTGTTCGCGTATCTCGATCCCAGTTTCGATATCACACAACCAGCGGGCTGGCTGTTGATCGCCGCGCTCGCCTTGTCCGCCGGGGTTATCGGCGTCATTGACGACCTTGCGCAATATGCCTATCTGCGCCGCCGCGGCTCGCGCGGAACGATTCGCTTGCATGGCGGAAATCTTTTGCTCTCGATTCTCTCGGCGATGTTCTCGCGATTCTCCGGGCTGACACCTGGGTTGTTGTTCGGTAATCCCGCCGGCATCGAAGATGTGGATGATCCGCACTTTGAGATCCCATCACATTTTATCGCGCTCGGTGCGATGGGCATCCTGGCAATTGCCGCGTGGTTGTTGACGCCGCTGATTGATGAAGGGGCATGGTTGCATACCACGTTGTTGCTGATCTTTGCGCTCGGCGTTCAATCGGTGTTCTTTGAAATGTTGCCGATCAAGTATTTACATGGCAAAGGCATCTTTCAATACAATCGTTGGCTCTGGGTCATCCTGTTCGCGCTGACCACGACGGTGTTCTTCCAAACGATGCTCAACCCGAACGGCGATTTCGTCCATGCCTTCCAGCAATCGAATATGATCGTCTTGTCGCTGACCGTAATTGGCTTTTGCATTTTGAGCGCGGGGTTATGGTACTATTTCCAACGCGTTCAAAAAGCCACCGCCCAAGGATAACCCTATGCCCAAATCACGCGCCAGCAAACCACGCCTCGACGACGAATGGGTCTCGCGGTTTCCGTTCAAGACCAAACCGCGCGATGTAGTGCATCTCCCAATCGAATGCGTCGTCTATGTTCCATCCACGCTGTTCGACAAACGCATTCCGAAACGCGTGTTTCAAAAGCGAATCCGCAAAACCGCGGACGAGTTGGTGCGGTTGTTCGGCGGCTGCCGCGAAACGATGGTGCGCGGACACTATATGGATCGGCGCGGCGAAATCATCGAGGAAGACATTGCCGTGCTGACCGGCTATGGCAAGGGCGATCACTATCTCGACAAGCGCGAGCAATTTCTCGCGTGGTTGCTCGCCAAGAAAAAAGAGTGGCAACAGGAAAGCATCGGCTTTGAGTTCGAGGGCGATCTGTGGTACATCTGATCCGCCACAGAAGCACACAGAAGCACGCGGAAATCTTCCGTAGGCATCTGTGAGTTCCCACGAAAAAAATCCGTTCTCTGCGAAACGCGAGAACGGATTTTTATTTGCAAATACTTGAAGGCATTCTGTCGAAACGTCGAGTGCCTGCACAAACTAGCGATAGTATGGATAACCGTACTGGGGAGTGTGGTAATAAGGCGAGTAGTACGGATAGCAACAGCTTGACTTGGGATAGCGTGGAGCCGGCGAGACAGACCCAGGCATGTAGTACGGTTGAGCATACGGCTGACCATAGTATGGCACGCCGTATGGCTGGGTGTATTGCGGCACATTTGGCTGAACATACGAAGGCGGCGCGTATGGCTGAACGTACGGCGACGTGTAGGGCGCGATGTATGGAGACACATAGACGACGGTCGTTTGGGCCGGCGTTGTTACTCCCAAGTTTGAACTAGTAAGCAGAAAACTCTTTGCGACTGAGGTCTTGTTGATGACCTCGACATAGTACGTCCCGGCGCTGATTGCCCCACCTGTCCAGGTGAGATCAGGGGAAGGACACTTGTCGCCGTTATTGCAGGGGACAAGCGATGATGTACCGCGCCCAATCGGCTGATCGCTCGGCTTGTCCGGCGCGTACACGTTGAACAGCATTCCCAGTTGTACGCCATTCATCAGTCTAAGCGTCACCGTGTTGCGATCACCGGCAGAAACAAACGCGTACCACAAAGTGGCGTCGGGACTAGTCGTATGCCACTGGTTGTCAAGATACGTCGCCCCGTGCGCGAGCGGTACTTGCGCGGCAACATTTGGAGTTTCACTTGCGATGAGAACGAGTAGCGCCGCGACGAACGCCGCGAAAAATGTCTTCTTTGACATGGCTCCTCTTTTCTGGCTTTAGCAATTCTGGCTAAACGCCACTGACAGCCATAGTGTAGCACAGGAAAGAGAAAAGTCAAGGACTTGCGACCTCGCAAAAAGCAGTCCCAGTGATTGACGCCAGGAAAAATCGAAAATCAGAAATCCAAAATCACGGCTACTTCGTCGGATACGCCGCGCCGACTTTGGTCGTGTCAATTGCATAAGTATTCACTGGACCAGACTGCCCCGCCCAAGCCGCGTCCAACGCGCCGAGATGCTCGCGCACGCCAAGCACGTACGGCTTGACGAGATACGCGTTTTCATTGTTCCACAAAAACGCGCCGGCAATATCGCCAATAAAAATTCGTTGCGCGGCTTTGTACTTTTCAAGCGCCTGTTCGGCATCGAGTTCTTGGTTCGCCGCCGCCAACGCCGCGTCAAAATCCTTGTTGCAATAACCGATGCGTTGCGCGTACACGCCTTTGCACGATTGCAAAAACAACCAGTCTTGCGGATGCAAATACTCGCCTTCCCACGGAATCAAAAATAACTGCGGCGTCGTTTTCGGATCGCGCACGTAGACCGGATACGCGTTCGGTTCGACAGGATCGAGCAGAACCGGGCAGGCGAACACACGCGTGAGATTCGCGGCGATGAGACTGAACAACACCTGGGTGCGCGGCGTGTTGCTGTACGACAATTTGATCACGCCAAGTTTAGCGCAATCAATTTTCTGCTTGTCCGCCGTCCCATAGCCGTTGTCAATCAACGCGCGTTGCGCCGCGCTCGGATCGTACCCCGGCACGGTCGCGCTCGCATCGTACCCTGGAATGCCCGGCGGAATCCACGATGTGTACGGCTTGCCCAAACCCTTGAGCACATCGCGCACAAAGCCGTCGCGGTCCAACGCGTACGAAAACGCGCGGCGCACGTTCTTGTCCGTGAACGGCGCTTTTTTCACGTTAAAGCCGATGTAGGTCACGCGCGCCGCCGGCATTCGCAATAAATCCTTGTTCAACGCGCTGTCCGCTTGCGCCTGCGTCCAGTTGTCCATCGTCAATCGCACGATCTCCAACTCGCCGCGACGATAACTTTCGATAGCATCGGCGTCCGACTGAAAATAAAATTCCAGCCGGTCAAGTTTCGGTTTGTCGCCCCAGTAATTTTCGTTTGGGATCAGGCGAATGTACGAATCTTGAATCTCGACTATCTTGAACGGACCATTGCCGTTGTGATTTTCCGGCTTGATCCACCACGCGTCCGGGTCTTGATCAACCTTGTTTCGCTCGCTTGGATAACCGACCCAGGTTGACGCGAGCGTGAGCCAATAGCCGGTCGGCTGATCAAAGTTGACGACGAGCGTTCGCTCATCGGTCGCTTTGATGCCGACGTTGCTCAACGCCTTTTCAATGTCCTCCGGTTTCGATTTCGGATCGAGCGTGTACGCGGCGAGCGCGCCGCGCACATCGTCGAGCAACGAGGGCGACGCGCCGCCCACGCGCGGGTCGAGCGCGTAACGAAACGCGAATTCAAAATCGCTGGCGAGGATCGGCGCGCCGTCCGCACGCACCAAGCCATCGCGCAGATGAAAGGTGAGCGTCTTGCCGCTATTGCTAAATTCCCAGGATGCCGCCGCGCCCGGCAACACCTTGCCTTTTTCGTCCACGCGCGTCAATCCTTCGTAGACGAGTCGCAGAATCGCAAGTTCATTGTTCGTGGACGCGCGTTGCGGGTCGAGCAAATCGGGACGAACACCGAGATTGATGCGGAGCACACGGGGACGTGGAATCGCGGGCGTGGCGGTCTGTGCGGGTTGATGGATAGCTGACGGTTGCGGTGAAACTTGCGACGGCGTGGTCGGTACGGTGACGCCTTCGCACCCCGTTACCCACAACGCGACCAACAAGACAAAAAATAATCGGCGCATGAGCGAAATAATCTCTCCTGGGGTTGCAGTCAAATTCGCGACCAATTTAGCAAAGAGACGCCGATTGGTCAAATCACTTGACGACCAGCGTGTTCCAATACTCCGCCGCGAGTGGATGAGGCGCGTAGCCCTCGACATTCGCGAGCAAAACAAGTGGGGTCTGGTTGTGCGCGATAAACACGCGTAATACGCGGTCGTGAATCAGTTTCTCAACTTGCTGATACAATTTTACGCGCGTGGATGGATCGGTCGTCACCGACCCGCGCTTGAGCGTATCCGAGATCAACTTGTCGGCAAAGAAACCTTCGCGCGCGATGGGCGTATCCTTATCGTCCATGCAAAAAAAGTAGCACAGCATATTATCGGGATCGCCATTGTCGCTCGACCAACCCAGGATGTACAGCGGCAGTTGCCCGGCGCTGCGCCGCTCGAGATACGTCGCCCAGTTCATCGTCTGCGTTTGCGCGTGGATGCCTGCTTTCGCCCAATCTGTCGCGATGGTCGTCGCCGTGTCTTTGGGATTCGGCAGGTACGGTCGCGCAATCGGCGGGTACCACAATTCGAGCGGAACTTTTTTGCCGTCGAGCGTCACTTCCGAAATGCCATTCGGAAAACCGGCATCGGCGAGGAATTTTTTCGCGGCGGTAGCATCGTACTTCCAATCGTCTATCTCGCGATTGTAGCCCCACAACGCCGGTGGTTGAAATTCCTTCGCGACCAACCCGGTACCGGCAAATGCCTTGGTCACGAGCGCGGCTTTGTCGAACGCCATCGCAAACGCTTGCCGCACGCGCGCGTCCTGGAATTCCTTGATCTTGAAATTGAATGCGAGATACGCGGTAACATTCGACGGACGCAAGACTAGTTTGTAGCGATTGTCGAATTGGACCGTCGCAATCTGGCTCGTGTCCACCACTTCTGCGCCTTGAATCTCACCGCTCACAAGCGCCTGCAAGCGTGCCGCCTCGTCGGGTATCGTGCGAATGATCACACGTGGTGTGCGCGCGGCATTCGGCTGATCCCAGTATTTCACAAACGCTTCGAGTGTGACTTGCTCGTTGCGCCGCCACTCGACGAACTTGTACGGACCCGTGCCGACCGGCATCGCGCACACGTTCGCGCCGGCGCGATTGAGCGCGGTCGGGCTCCACATCCCGAACACGAACATCGCGAGATTGTTGAGGAACGCGCCTTGCGGCTCGCGCAATATGACGCGCACGGTCGCGTTATCAATCGTTTCGAATTTGGTGATGATGCTTTGACCATCAAAGCCGCCGAACTGCGCTTCGAAATAGTCGAACGTTTGCCCGGCTTTTACCTGCGCGCTGTGCCACGCGTTGCGCGAGTTTTTCCAATAGTCGAAATTCCGGACAACTGCGTCGGCATTGAATTCAGTACCGTCGTGATACCTGACGCCTTGACGCAGCGTGAACGTCCATACCTTGCCGTCGTCGGACACACTCCATTTTTCCGCGAGACCTGGGACGACGTTCGTCGTTTCGCGATCGTACTTGACCAAGCCCTCGAAAATCTGATTCGTCACGCGCGCGGAAATTGTATCGGTGATAACCGCGGGGTCAAGACACACCGGGTCGCTCGGCGAACCGAAAACAAATGTCACCGGGATCGGCGTGGAGGTTGGGGCGGGAGTTTCAGTTGGGGTAGGTGTGCTCGTCGGTGCAGCGACCGTGTTCGTCGCTTTGGGAACGACCGTCGGCACGATTAGGGTGGGCGTGGGCGCGACACAGGCGACGAGTGACGCGAGGATGAACGCGACGATCAAGCTGTATGTCACGCGCTCTGTGGGGCGGGCAGATTGCCCGCCCGTGCGGACGAGCCGTCCGCACCACAGGATCAAGTTCCTAAACAGGTTGATTGGAAAACTTACCACACGCCACTTGTAGATAGAATCAGGTCGAAAGATTTTTGGAGAAAGCATAACCTTGTCTTGGATGCAATTAACAAAGGCGACGCAATGCGTCGCCCTCGACAATGTGCACTACTTGTTTCGATCTACTCGAATCTTACTCCGCGAAGGGCGCGGCGACCGGGATACTGAAACCGACGAGCACGTCATCGCCCGGCAGCGTATCGCGTTCGGTAAACTCACGCACGTCGGTGATCGAACGATAAGCATACACCGTGCGCGAATCGGGTTCCGCTACCCAGACCAGTTTGACGCCGATGGCAAAGTACTCTTGCAGTTTCCGATTCATGTCCGTCCACCGATCATCCGGCGACATGACTTCGACGATCAACTCGGGCGCGACATCGAGGAACGCACGCGCGGTTCGTTGGGTGTACCGGTCGTAGGAAATGTACAGAACATCCGCCGCGCGAATCGTATCGGGATTGCGTCGCGTGTAGATGCCCACTTCGCCAACGCGGACTACACCCAACCGCTGGGGACGCACAAACGACCGCAACACATCGTAGAAATTTCCTTCGACGCTTCCATGTTGATCTCCGGTTGGACTCCGCATCACGATTCTCCCCGCGACGAGTTCACAGCGACCGATGTTGCCCATCTCCAAGAGGTCTACGCCACTGATCAACTTTTCAGCTGTGGTCTCTGCCGTTCGCACAACCATCGAACGCTCCCGTTCATCGCGATGAAAGATTTCGCGAGTCCTGGCTATGCCAGGTGACACGCGACCCAGTGATCGCTACCCGCATCGCGCCATTCGGGATCCACGCTCTTGCATTTCTCAATCGCGATCGGACAACGCGTGTGGAAGCGACAGCCGCTCGGCGGTTTCACCGGGCTAGGCACATCGCCGGTCAAGATCACGCGCTCGCGTTTCTCTTCCACAACTGGATCCGGAATCGGCACGGCGGAGAGCAACGCTTTCGTGTACGGATGCTTGGGATCTTTGTACAACGCGTCGCGATCTGTCAGTTCGACGATCTTGCCGAGATACATCACCGCAATGCGATCCGAAATGTGCCGCACCACCGACAAGTCGTGCGCGATGAACAAGTAGGTTAGATTGAATTGTTGTTGCAGTTCTTCCAACAGGTTGATGATTTGCGCCTGAATCGAAACATCGAGCGCGCTGATCGGTTCATCGCATACGATGAAATCCGGTTGCACGGCGAGCGCGCGCGCAATGCCGATGCGCTGGCGCTGACCGCCGGAAAATTCATGCGGATAGCGATTCACAAAGTACGGATTCAACCCGACGACCTTGAGCAAATCTTCGACACGCGCTTTCTTGTCCTTGCCTTTGGCGATGTTGTGCACTTCAAGCGGCTCGCCAATAATGTCGCCGACCGTCATGCGCGGATTCAACGATGCGTACGGGTCCTGGAAAATCATCTGCATGTTGCGCCGCATCTTACGCAGGTCTTCGCCTTTCAACTGCGCCAGGTCTTTGCCCTGAAAGACGACGCTCCCCTCGGTCGGACGATACAATTGCAGAATCGTGCGCCCCGTCGTGGACTTGCCGCACCCCGACTCGCCCACCAAGCCGAGCGTCTCGCCTTTGTGAATATCGAAATCCAAACCGTCCACCGCTTTCACATCTGCGACTTTGCGCTGGATGATGATGCCCTGGGTGATCGGAAAATACTTTTTCAAGCCCCGCACTTGGACGAGGGCGGTGTTGCCATTGGTTGCCATTTTGTTCTCCTGATCTCGATTCTTTCTTATGCTTGCGCGCCGCGGGACTTGCGCACATCTTGCCAATGCCAGCACGCGACAAAGTGTCGGACCGCCGCCGGTTCCAACACCGGATTTTCGTTCGCGCATTTCTCGGTGCGATAGCGACACCGATCGTAGAACGGACACCCCTTGGGCATCGCGATCAAATCGGGTGGCAAACCTTCAATCGGTGTGAGCTTCGATTTGCGTTTTTCATCCAAGCGCGGAATCGAGCCAAGCAAGCCGAGCGTGTACGGATGCAACGGGTCGCCGAAAATTTCTTTCACCGGCGCGCTCTCGATAACGTACCCGGCGTACATCACGTTAATGCGGTCGGCGAGACCGGCGATGACACCCAGGTCGTGCGTGATCCAAATGATCGCCATGCCGAGTTCACGTTTCAAGCGTTTGACGATATCAATGATTTGCGCCTGAATCGTCACATCCAGCGCGGTCGTCGGTTCGTCGGCGATGAGCAATTGCGGCGAGCAGGACAATGCCATCGCGATCATCACGCGTTGGCGCATACCGCCGGAGAATTGGTGCGGGTAATCGTCGAGCCGATTTTTGGCTTCGGGGATGCCCACCATCTCCAACAATTCAACCGAGCGTTTGCGCGCTTGTTCTTTGGTCATGCCCATGTGCAATTCGAGCGCCTCGCTGATCTGCGTGCCAATCGTCAGCACCGGGTTGAGCGAGGTCATCGGGTCTTGAAAGACCATCGCGATTTTGTTGCCGCGGACCGAGCGAATTTCTTCGTCGTCCACCTTGAGCAAATCGCGTCCTTGAAAATTGACTTGCCCGCTCGCGATTTTGCCAGGCGGCATCGGAATCAAGCGCATCACGGACAACATCGAAACCGATTTGCCGCATCCCGATTCGCCAACCAATCCCAGCGTTTCGCCTTCATCCACCGCGAACGAGACCCCATTGACGGCATGGACGACGCCGTCCTGGGTGTGAAATTCCGTGCGTAGGTCTTTGACTTCGAGCAGTGTGCCCATACTCACTCCGTTGAGAGAATTTATGATTTATGGTTTATGATTTATGATTTGCGAACTGGAGCCCCACAATCGCCAATTGAAAATCATAAATCGAGAATAGAGATTCAATCCACTTCGGGGTTCAATGCTTGGTTCAACCCATCACCCAGAAAACTAAACGCCAGAACGATCAGCGTAAAGAATGCGCCGGGAATCATCACGAGCCACAACGCTTGCGGATAGATGCGCCAATACCGTCCAGCGTTTTCCGCCATGATGTTGCCCCAACTGGGATTCGGCGGCTGCAAGCCGATGCCGAGGTAACTTAGGTAACCTTCGGATAAGGCGATAAAGCCCATCCCCATCGAAATCGAGACGATGATCGGCGCGAGCGCGTTCGGTAAAATGTGATTCAGAATCAGTTTGCTCGTCGGCACACCGACGGCTTGCGCGCCGATGACGTATTCGCGCTCTTTGACGGTGAGCACTTGACCGCGCACAAAACGCGCCAAGCCCGCCCACCCGACTAAACCGAGCGCGAGAATAACCACGCCATAGTCTAGATAACCACTTCTTGCCAATTCTGTCAAACCCACGTCACGCGCCCAACTGAGCACCGCAGGGCGTACACTCGCCGCGATCAAGAACGTAAAGAGCAAACCGGGGAATGCAAATAGAATATCGCAGGCGCGCATGATCAGGTTGTCCACCCAGCCGCCGATATAACCCGCCAGCGCGCCGAGCGGAACGCCCAGAAGCAGATTGACAACCGTGACCAACAGCACGACAAACGCCGATGATCGCGCGCCGTAAATCAAGCGACTGAGCATATCGCGTCCCAGCGCGTCCGTGCCGAGCCAATGTGCCGCGCTCGGACCTTTTTCGATCAGATCCAAGTTCTGTTTGTCGTACGGATACGGCGCGAGCAGAGGCGCGAGCAATGCCAGCGCAAAAAACGCGATGACAACCAACAAGCCGAGCAACGCGGGAACATCGTGCGCGATTTTCCACAGCAGTTCCATCCAGGGTGACCGCGCGCGTTTGGCGTTGGCTTGAGGAAGGACAGATGCGGCTGCCATTAGGTCCTTCTGATCCGCGGATCAAGAATCGGGTAGAGAAAATCCACGAACATGTTCGCGAACACGTATGCGACCGCGATCATCAAGGTGATCGCCATGATGGTGTAATACTCGCGCGAGGTAAACGCGTCGAACGCAAGCTGACCGATGCCGGGAATGCCGAACCAATTCTCGACGAGGAACGATCCTTCGACCAAGCCGCCTAAACTCAGACCCAGGATCGTCGCGATGGGAATCAGTGCGTTCCGCATGGCGTGGCGCACGATGACGAGTCGCTCGCGCAAACCCTTGGCGCGCGCGGTGCGAACGTAATCTTGTCCCAGCACGTCAATCATGCCGGCGCGCATCTGCCGCGTCAACACCGCGACAAAACTCATAGACTCGATCAGCACCGGCAAAATGACCTTCGCGCTAAAGATACCTTCCCAGCGCCCGGCGACCATCGGCAACATCGGACCGATAGAAAAACTGAGATCCGACGCCGCCAACACCAGGTCGTGCCGACGCGAGAAGATAAACGTGAGGAAGGGCAGGAGAAAGAGCAGTGGAATCGAAACCGCCACCAACGACAACGCGCGCACGGCTAAATCGAACCAGGTGCCGCGATACATACCGGCGAGCAATCCCAATGGAATGCCGATGACGCTACCCAGGAGCATCGCGACTAAATTCAATTGGATCGTGACTGGCAAGCGCTCGGCAATCAACCCGCCGACCGGCTGATCGCGAAACTTGACGAGCGAGTAACCAAAGTTGCCTTGCAACGCGTTGACGACATAGTTGAGATATTGTACGTAAAAGGGTTGATCCAGCCCGTACTCTTGCTTCAAACGCGCAATCGTATCGGGCGTCGCATGCAAACCAACCATCACATTCACTGGGTTGCCCGGACCGTACAACCCAAGCGCAAACGTGATGATCGAGACGAAGAACAGCACCACCGGCAACCACACGAGCCGGCGAATGATAAATGCCCCCATTGGCTTTATACCTGATGACGCGTGGCGAGTGACGCGCGGCAGGTTCGCCGCCACGCGTCACTCGTCATCGCTCACACTTTGCTACTTTGTCAGCGAGACGTAACGCAGACGCGGAATGATCAAGGGCGGGTAGAGCATGTCTTTGACATACGGCTTGGTGAGCCAGTAATCGCGCGAGTACGTCAGCGGCACGATTGGATAATCCGCCAGAATCAATTGCTCGGCTTGTTCGTACAATTTGAAACGCGCGGCGGCATCTTTTTCCAGCGCAGCTTGATCGAGCACCTTGTCCACTTCGGGATTGCCGTACGCCGCCCAGTTTTGGATGCTGTTCGAGCGGAACAGAATATCCAAAAAGTTTTGCGGGTCGGCGTAATCGGCGATCCAGGCAATGTCGAAAACCTGGTATGGATTCTTCGCCGGATCGTTCAACTGATTGATGAACGTTGCCCAATCGGTCTGCTCAATCGAAACGGAGATGCCCAGGTTTTCTTTCAGCATCGCGGTCATCGCTTGCACACCTTGCGGCGTGCTTCCACCGCCACCGCTCGTCGTCCACACGATTTCCGGCAGTTTGCCGGCATACTTGGATTCGCTCAACAACTGCTTGGCTTTGGCAGGATCGAACGCCGTTGCGCCTTTGGGTTCGGTATAGCCCGGCATACCGGGCGGCAATATCGTACTCGCCGGCGACGCCATCTTGCGATACACCACATCCACAAGCTTCTGGCGATCAATCGCGAGCGCGAACGCTTGGCGAACCTTGGGATCGTCGAACGGCGGCTTGCGAACATTGAACACCAAAAAGCCGGTGCTCAACTGCGGATTGATCGAAAGTTCCTTGTTGAGCGGACTGTTCGTATCGCTCACGCGCTCGATGTCGCTGATGCCAATCGGCACGGCTTCCAGATCGCCGTTCTCGTACATCGTCATCGCCGAGCCGCCGCCGAGAATGTACTCGACTGTTTGGACTTGCGGTTTGGGATCGAGGTAGAAACTGTCGTTCTTGGTCAGGAGGATCCGTTGACTGCGCGCGTACTCTTGCAATTTGTAGGGACCAGTGCCGTTCGGTTTGTCGGTCCACGTACGACCGCCGCGTTCGACATTATTCTTGTCCACGACATACGCGGTCGGGAACGTGAGCTTGGCGAGGAAATATGCTTTCGGCGCATCAATCGTGATCGCCAAGGTATAATCGTCCACGACTTTGATGCCGCTCACGTCTTGCGCCTTACGATTGAGTTTTTCTTTGACGCCGACAATATCACCCAGGTAGGTTTCCGCTGTCGGCGAGGCAATCACGGGATTCGTCGTGCGCTCAAGCGAGTATTTGAAATCTTGCGCGGTCACCGGGCGACCATCGTGGAACGTCGCATTCTTGCGAATGGTGAACGTGTACGTCTTGCCGTCATCGCTCACCTTCCAGGTCTCGGCAAGGTCTGGCGCGACCTTGAGATTTCTATCGAGGTATACCAAGCCGCTAAAAATCTCCACCACGTACTCGGCGGACGATGCATCGCCGGTCAGGGCGGGGTCAAGCGTCGGCGGTTCCGCACCCGGTATTCGCAAAGTATTTTTGCCGGCGGCAGACGCGGGTGCACGTGTCGGTACCACCGCGGTACGACCGGGTGCGGCAGGTTGCGCGCCCGGCACAGGATTGGTATTTTGGCTCGTCGCCGGTTGTTGCGACAGGAACAACAATGCGCCTGCGCTCACACACACCGCGCCAATCAGCGCGACGACGAGAATTACAATCACACCAATGAGCCAACGATTGCTACCTTTGTTCTCCATCTTTCCCTCCCATCCGCGCGCTCGTTGCGGAGCGCGAGTCATTGATACGGCGCGCGTTAATTGCGGGCAATGGTACACACGGTTGCCCATCTTGTCAAGCCCATTTGCGCGCCAATCCAAACTTTACACCCCAAGATATGCCATCAGCATCATTCGCACACCGAGTAGAATCAAGAGCGCGAGCACCAGCTGACGAAAGCGCACCGGGTTGATCCATCGTTCGGCATGAAACCCGGCGAGCATCCCAACCGCGATTGCCGGTAAAATCTGCAAATAGTTTTGCAGAACGAACGGCGTCATGTTTCCACTCAACGCGTGACTCGCAATCGTCACCGCGTCGTTGAGCAAAAAGAACATTTGCAAATTTGCTTTGAACTCGGCGGGCGACCACGCGCGACTATCGCCGTAGATGATCACCGCCGGTCCCGAAGTGTTGTACGCGCCTCCCAGCATTCCGGCAATCACGCCGAAACCGAAGGTCAGTTTCCCCTCCGGCAGACGGGGCAATTTCGGCGTAAAGAACGCGTACAACGGATACGCGACGAGCACACTGCCCAGAATCGCCAGAACAACACGCTCGTTGATGAACCGCGCGCCGAGAATGCCGAGTGGAATTCCAATCACCGCGCCAATCATCAATCGCCACAACGCGCGCAGATTGATTGAACCGCGAAAGCGCCAAAACAAAATGGCTTCGAGCGTGCCGGCAAACAACGCGACGAGCGGCGACGCCGAACGGATGCCGATCACCGCCGGCAAGAACGCCATTGTCACCAGTCCCGAACCAAAACCGGTTAAACTTTGCGTGAACGTCGCGAGCAAGACCACGGTGAAAACAATCAGCGAACTCACATCCAATTTTGCGCGCGCTCCTCAATAGAATACGTTCTCCAACGTCAATAGGTTTGCAGTATACACGAACCGGCGCGGCGAACCAAATTCATTTAGTACACAAAGAGTCCAGGTTTCTTGGAGAAACCTGGACTCGGGCATCGGCGTGAGAACCATCAGCGCGTGGCGGCGAAATCAATAAAGGCTTGCCAACACGATGCCGGATCATCACTATTCTTAATGGAATTGGTCACGACCCGTCCGCTGTTCGGGTCCGACAATGGCTTGCCCGCCACATCCGTAACCCAGACGTAAAAGGTACCCGGATATGGTCCATTTGCCCGGATGACAAACGTGTAATACCCCGGACTCTTATCTTTTCCCGTCACGATGGTTTGAATTATAGTGCCGCCGGGCGAAGCGCCGAGTGATACGCGCGCTCCATACACCTCGCCAACCAAACTGTTGACCGTCCCTTCGATATACGTCCCACCAGAATGTTGGCAACCCCGGAAAATGGATGTGAACAAGTATGGACTCGTCGTGATGGTTGGAGATGCCAAAGGACGCGGTGTGCGCGTGGGCAATACGCGCGTTGCCTTGGGTGTTTGAGTAGCGGTTGCCGTCGCGGGCGGAGTACTCGTCGCCGTCGCGGTGCGCGTGGGAGTCAACGTCCATGTGGCGGGCCATTCTGCTTTAGCCGTTACTTTGCGCGGCGTCGCGGTTGGAAATGCGGCGGCAAATAGAGGACTGTTGACAAAGCCAACCCAGCCAAGCGAGCAGCAGAAAACAAGTGCGCTGACAACGCCAACCATGATCGGACGACGTTGTTGGTTGAGACTGTTCAGAAAACGCTCCGGCGCCGGCTTGGTTTGAGCGGATGGCTCGAGTTCAGGGCTTGACTCTGTAGGAACCGATCCGCTTTCCTCGAACGCATGCCGTAGCGATTTTGCAATCGCATCGCCGGCGCGGTTCGCTTCCGAGTCAGGCACAACAGATTGATCGGAACTGCCATCTGACTTTTGTCCCGACAACCAAGCCGACTCAGGACTGGATTCTTCCGGTTGATCCGGCGATGCGGTGCCGCGCAACCACGCCGGCGCGGACTCTGGCAGCGCGTCTGCCGTCTGATCCGCCGGCGATGAATCGCGCAGCCAAGCCGGTTCGGCTTCCGATCCGGCATCGCTAGACTGATCCATTAAGGCGGCGAAGCGCAGCAAAGCGACTTGATCAATTTGCGCGGTTTCATCACCGGGCGAATCGTCGCGCTTGGTTGATCGCGCTTTGCCATCAATCGTATCTTGCCGATCGTCTAGCTTGAGCATAGCCACACCGCCTGAACCTGGCATCCCAAAATCCACTGCTTACATTTGTCATCTTAATCCGGTTCTGATAAAGTAGCAATCGGATTCTAGTACCGTCACGGGAATAGGACTTGTGGCTAGTCCGCGAACACACGAACCCGAGTGAGGTGCAGAGTCTGATCGAATTTCGTCTACCGACACTAAACCATTCACGCTTACCTGGGTCAACCATGCTGAATCAACTCGGACTCAATCGCAATCTCGTCATCTTGTGCGCGACGATGTATCTCAATGTGTTCGCGCGATTTATGTGGGACGCGATCTTGCCGCTGCACCTGCGCGCGCTCGGCGCGAACGCGCAAGAGATCGGACTCGCGTTCACCGGCATTTTCATTGCGCGCACCTTCTTCGCGATGGTCGGCGGCGCGCTCGCCGATCGGTTTGGGCGCGCGCGGCTCGCGGGTGTGCTCACTTTTTTGATGGGTGTGTTTCTAACCGGCGCGGGGCTGAGCGCCGATTGGCAGATGACTGTCGCCGCGCTCATCGCGATGAACGCGTTCAGTTCGATGCAATGGCCCCCTCTATCCGCGCTCATCACCGAATCGTCCGGCGAAGAGCACGCAGCACGTTCGTACAGTTTCACGGAAGCGTCGGTCCTGTTCGGCTTGATTACCGGTCCACTCATCGGAGCGGGATTGCTCGGCATTTTCGGTGTGTCCACTCTGATCATCTTGTCAGGCATCATCACCGCACTCACCGGCATCGTCCGCTTCTGGGGATTGCGTGAGACCGTGCGAAAAACTCCGACGAGCACGCGCTTGAATCTACGCGCGGCGTTGACGCGCAATCTGTTGTGGATCATCGTGCTGGGCGCGCTGTTCGCGTTCGCGAACGCGCTAACCTTCGGTCCATTCTTTGCGATTCTCGCACGCGACGCGTGGGGCAACACCGAAGCCGAAATCAATTTGCTGTTTTCGGTCGGCAGCGCCGCCGCGCTCGTCGGTATTTTGCTGGGGCGCACGAGCACGCGTTTCGGCGCGCGGCGCGTGCTCGCGCTGAGTGCGCTCGGCATGGGCATCAGCGCGGCGTTGTGGGGACTCGCGCCAACGTGGCAGTGGGGCATCGTTCCACTCGTCATCGCGTTCGTCGCGAGCGAATCACTCTTCATCGCACAGGCAAGCATCCAAGCCGCCGTCACGACGCGCGAATCGCGCTCGTCGGTGTACGGACTCATCTCGACGACGACCGGCTTGGTCGGCGGATTCGCGCCGACGATTGGCGCGTGGTTCATCACGCTCGGAGGAAACGCGGTTCCCTTCCTCGCCGCCGGTCTCGCCGGCTTGCTCATCATCGCGGCGGTGATGCCAGTAAAAACGCAAGACCCGCAGGGTCGCTTGCGCGAAAACCCTGCAGGTCTTTAGAATTCAGCGAGACTGCCGGTGATTCGGGCGCGTCGTTCCGCAAGGTGATAGACCCAGTAACCGATCAGCGGCGACAAAATGCCAAATGCGATAACGATCGGGATTTCGATTTCAATCGGCGCGAGTTCGGGATAGCCGCGCGGATAACCCATCAACGTCGAGCGGAACGCGTCCACGGCGTAACTGAGCGGCAGCGCGCGTGAGATCGGTTGCAATACATCGGGCAGCGCGCGAAACGGAAAAAACATGCCGCACAAAATCATAAAACCAAATTCGAGCAAGTTCGCGGTCGTCTGCGCGGATTCCTTGACGAGCAACGTGTAGCCGGCGAACGCAAACCCGATGCCGAACGTGCCGGACAAGGTGAACAACAACAAGAACGCGGCGAGCCAGGCGTTGTTGAACGGCAAGCGACCCAGGAATGTTTGCACGAACGCGACGGCGGCAATCGAGAGCGCACCCGTCCACAGCACAATCGTTGTCACGCGCGACACGAGCGACGCGAACTTGGACGCCGGCGTGAGATACAACGATTCGAGCGTGCCTTGATACTGCTCCTCGCGAATGTTGTACCCAATCGTCCAGAGCGTATCGCTCACGAACATGAACAAGATGAAACCGTACATCATCACCGCGCCCGAACCGCCCGCCTCACCCGAACCGCTTCCGCGCGGCTCGAACATGATCGCGGCAAACGTGAACACGAGGATGATGAGAAAAATTTGCGCGAAGCTCGTGATAAAATCCACCGGATAGCGCGTCATCACCGTCACTTGCTTACGCACCATCGCGAGATAAATTTGGAAATTGGAAATTAGAGCTTGGCGATTGGAGATTGTGGTATTTGGCATTCTTCAAAACTCACCAATGCCGGCGCCGCGTTGCACGTCGCGTTCGGTGCGCGTGAACAGCCAATACCCGACCCAGGGCGCGAGCACGCAGAACACACCCAGCATCGCCAGATCCAAATACCAACGTTCGAAGAAAAATCCAACGCCGAGCAGACTTGCGCGCACGCCGTTGTTCATCCATGTTGGTGGAAACATCAACGCAACCATTTTGAGCCAGGGTGGGAAAATCGCGATTGGAAAGAACAAGCCCATCAAAAACGATGCCGCCCACTGCGCGAGTCGAATCAGCGCGTTCGCTTCTTTCACGCGTAAAATTATCGCGCCGTACAGCAAGCTAATGCCGAACAGCGGAATCAATCCGACAAGAATGAACACGAGCGCGAGCAGAATGTCGCCTTGCAGCGGATTGACGCGAAACACGAGTGAGCCGAGCGTGAAGGCGAGAATAAAATTGAGCGTCATCCGCAAATTGCCGTACAGCGCGATACCCGCGAGAATCGCGCCGCGTCCGGTCGGCGCGAGGTACAGCGCCTCGAGCGTTCCAGTCTCTTGTTCGCGGCGCAACCAATAACCGACGTTCCACATCGTCCCGCTCACCATCATAAACACGTTCGAGCCGATGAGCAGATACGCAACGTAATTCGCGGTGCCGGTATTTTGCTGAAAGTTCGCCGCCGCTTGCGCCGCGCCGCCGCCAATCGCTTGCCCCAGCAAAATCGGCATCGCCGCGATAAACGTCGGCATGATGATGTCGAGCAAGCGCCAGCCCGGATAGCGCGACATGACGCGCACACGCATCATCACGACTGCCCAGATGAGGCGGAATTTGTTCGCGAACGAGAATCGCGTCAACGATGCGCTCATTGCGACGAATTGGTTTATTGGCACATTGGGCAATCGGCTCATTTCACCCGCGTATCTTCCGCCAGCGTTCGCCCGGTTTTCGCGATGAACACATCTTCGAGCGTCACTTCGGTCGGCGCGATTTGCTCGAGCACCGCGCCATTGTCCATCAACGCGCGAATCAACAGCGGCAAGAGCGCGCGCGGATTCGGACTAACGACGACCAACTCTTGCAATCCATTATTGGACGATAATGCCGCGCTCGCCACGCCGTCAATCGCATGCACCGCGCGTAGCGCGTCCTCCGGAATCACTCCCTCGACTTTGGTCACGCCCTCGCGATTCAAACTCGCTTTCAGTTCGGCAATCGTGCCAAGCGCGATCACTTGTCCGCGATCAATGATCGCGACGCGGTCGCACAACTCTTCCGCCTCGCTCATCACGTGCGTCGTGTAAACGACCGTGCGCCCCTGCCGATTCAATTCGCGCACGATGCCGCGCAACTCGCGCGCGCTCGGCAAGTCGAGCGTGTTCGTCGGCTCGTCCAGGATCAGGATCGGCGCGTCGTTGAGCAACGCTTTAGCGAACGCCAGTTTCATCTTTTGCCCGGACGAGAACGTCTCGACCGCGCGATCAATAATGTCGCCAAGATTCAAGAGCGCGATGATTTTATCGGCTTGGCGTTTACACACATCCGGCGGAATCTGGTACAGCGCGCCAAAGAATTCGAGATTCTCGCGTCCGGTCAGTTTCCAGTACAGCCCGCGCTCGCCCATCAACATGCAACCGATACTCGCACGAATCGCGTTCTCGTCACGTTCGAGTTGATAGCCGTTGAGCCACGCGGTGCCGTGCGTCGGCAAGAGCAAAGTCGTCAGACATTTGATCAACGTCGTCTTGCCCGCGCCGTTGGGACCGAGCAAGCCGAACGATTCGCCGGGGAAAATGTCGAGGTTGACATCTTTGAGTGCGGAGATTTCTTTCACGCGCGAGCGAAACAGCCCTGCGCGTTCTTTCGACTGGTAAACTTTGCCCAGTCCGTGAATTTTGATGATCGGTTCCATAACGACTGGCATCATAAAGCAAAACCCCGTATTCTGCAAGAGTACGGGGTTTTGCTTTCATTTGATGTGCTCGCCGATCAACCAGTACGAAAAATCTTTGCCGTGCCACACTTGCCACGCGGCGTACAGTCCGTACAAAAACCACGCGAACATCACGGCGAACGGCGCCAGGATCAACCCGAACGCGGGAATCATCGTGTATGCCATCAGCGGTTCGGGGTGTTGTGGATTGATCAGCACCGGCACAAAGATCGAACCCGTGAAGAGCACGCCCCAGCCAATCCATAACGCCAATGCGATGACGATGCCCAGCAGTTGATACACCGTCGCTTGTAACGCGTGACGCGCGGCAAAGTTCGATTTGCCGCGTTGCGTAATCCAAATCAATGCGGCGAGCACCACACCCAGGATGCCGCGACTGAATACTCCTAGCAAAATACTCGCGTGCGCCAACGTCGCGTTCAATCGTTCGTCGCGCGTAATTGTATTTTCCCTCAACATCGTAACCTCGCTTTCTCTACACCCCTATCTACGCAAATGTCGTATTCCGGTTACACCTTGCGTCGTGCGAGCACAAAGAACAGCGCGATCAAAATCGCGATGAACGGAATCAGCATCCACAAAAAGAGCGACAAGGGAAACAGATGCGCGCCGCGCAGGTTGAACGCAATCGTGTCCGCCGTCGCGGCAAGAATGATCAGATTCGTCAGCGCGAACGCGATGCTCATATACGTCAAACCGCGTGCCGGGTCAATCTGCCAATGCGCGCCCCACCGTCCGAACGCGACAAGCGGCTCGCGCGTCGCGAGCAGAACGACGCCGACGTTGATCGCGAGCATCAGCAAGCCCAGCCCGACAATCATTTCGACAAAACTCGCGCGCGACATCCAGCCGTTCGGCTGTTCGTTGATGTTAAAGTGCGTCGCCATCCGCGCTTGGGGCAACAGGGGGTAAAAATACGCGAGCAACGCGATCAGGATCAAAAACGTGACGAGCACCGGCGTGATGTACGCCCAGCGAAATTTCACTGGCGCGATTGCGCGTGCGATCGGCTCGCCCAACGCGAGACGCCGCGCGTACACAAACATCACGACGACCGAACCGAGCAACGTCACGAACATCACGCCGGTCAGAATCGCAACTCCTGGTTGTTCCGCAATACCCAGCCCCCACAAAATCAACGCGAGCACCAAAAGCAACACGCCAATCGCCGCGAGCAACGCGCCGCCAAACCGATTCGATTTGTCCCACACCGCGCGGCTCGCATACGAATATCCGACGCGCACGCCAAAGATCGGGTTCGGTCCAACGCGCGGCGCGAACACGTACGTTGCCGCGCCCGCGATAAAAAGAATCGCCCCCATCATTAGACCAAAATTCAACATCGTGCCTCCAAGTTGCGGACGGCGGATAGCGGATAGCGAATATCAGATGGCGAATGGCGAATGGCAAATAGCGTATCGCGTATCGCGTATTGTGCATCACTATCCGTTATCCGCTTATCCGTTTCCACTCCGTTATCTACCCTGGCATCGAACGTTGCCGCCGCGTCGCGAGTGTGAGCGGTCGCTTGGCGACAATCGTTACCTTGCCGCTTCCTTCCGGCGTGTACACATTGATCGCCTCCCAGCCCTCTTCGCCCCACTCGTTCAGCGTCGCTTCGATTTGTTCGTCGCCGGTGCCCCAGAACCGCCCAATCGTCTGAACACGATATTCCCAGCCCGCTCGTTCGCTCATGTCATCCTCGCACTTCTTTGGACGCGTTTTGCGCGAGCGCCGTCAATCCGCTCAACCCACCGAGATTCATCGTATCCACCGCGCTACTCGGCACGATCACGAGCGCGCCTTTTTCTTTCAGTCCTTCGAACAGCATATTCATCGCGCGCAAATGCAACGCAGTCGGATTGCCCGAGTACGCCTGCGCCGCGTCCGCGAAACTCGCCGCGATCTGTTTTTCCGATTCGCCGAGGATCACGCGCGCCTGGCGCTCGCGTTCTGCTTGCGCTTGGCGACTCATCGCGTCTTCAAGCTCTTGCGGAATGATGACATCGCGAATCTCGACCGATTGGACGGTCACGCCCCAGGGCGTCGTGCGTTGATCAATGATCGTCTGCAATTCCGCGTCAATCTTTTCGCGCCCGACGAGAATATCCGCGAGCATCATCTTGCCGATAATGTCGCGCAACGCGGTCTGCGCCGCCCACGAAATCGCGTCGCGATAATTTTCCACTTCGAGCGCGGCTTTTTGCGCGTCCCACACAATCCAGAACAGGACAGCGTCCACATCCACCGGCACCGTGTCGCGCGTGAGTGTGCGTTCCGCTTTGAACGGCGTTACCATCACGCGTTGATCCACCCAGGTCGGCGCGGTTTCGACGATCGGTACGATCCAGAACATGCCCGGACCCGCAAGTCGCTTGAATTTACCAAAGCGGAGAACGATGGCGCGTTCCCATTGATTCGCGATCTTGAGCGCGAATAAAAAGTACACGCCGACGACGAGCGCGAGCAACATCCAAATCGGCGCTTGGTTCCGCGCGAATTCCCCGGTGAGCGCGCTCGCCGCGACGCCGATCAAGAGAATCACGGTGAATAACGCGCCCGCGACTGGGTTGGTTTGCCGCAGTTCGGCGAGCGAACGCGTGCGTTTGATCAAATCTGTCTTGTTTGCCATTTTGAATTCCTCCTATGCTTTTTTGATGCGCGCCCAACGCGTGATTTGCGCGTCGAACGATTCACGAACTTCGTCGAGCGTGTACCCCAAACTCAACGCCTTGCCAACCGCGCCGTCCATCAGCGCTTTCAACTGTTCCTGCCGCACGCGCGACAAGTGCACGCTGTCCGGTTTTTCGCGCACATACGTGCCGCGCCCCTGTTGGGTGGTGATCACGCTATCGCTGTCGAGCAAATCGTACGCGCGCGCAACCGTATTCGGATTGATCCGCAAGTTCGTCGCGAGTTCGCGCACCGTCGGCAGTTGCTCGCCGGGCTTTAGCTTTCCCGTCGCCACTTGATGCTTGATCGAATGGACGACCTGCAAGTAGATCGGTACCGCGCTGTCCGGGTCAATTCGCAGTTCCATTGCCCGCCTTTCGGAATTGTACTATTTCAACTAGTACAATTATAACACACCTTGTCAAGGACAAAAAACTGGCGATCACGTACAAGGGTGTCATTGCGTCGCTTCGCTCGCAAGGACAGTTCAAAGCAGAGTAACTACTCAGCCAACCCACATTTACGCCGATGAAAACAAATTTATCCGCGAATAACGCGAATTGCGCGAATAAGAAGAAAAAAATTGCGAAGATTCGCGTAATTCGCGGATAAAGGAACGATGGCTGAGTAGTTACAAAGCAGATAAAAAAACGCGGCGCATCATTCTGGATGCGCCGCGAATTCGGCATACATTTCTTTCGCCGCGCTAGGGACGGGGTTTCATCATACTCGGCGGCAATTGTGGCTTGGGTTTGTCGCGCCACCAATCCTTGCGCGACCGTGGATCCATAAAGGCGCCGGTATCGCGTACCGCAATCCTGATTTCGTTGGTCGGCGCGACGCCCAACACCTGGTATTCCTTGAGCGCGGGCAATGACGCGCGTCCCGCACTGTTCAACTGCTGATATAGCGCAAGCAGGTCGGGCTCAATTGCGACGCCCGCAACGTGCACGATGTAACCCTGGGTCACATTGTCATTGCGCGTATAAACGAGCGTGATGCTGTCCGCGTCGGCATACAACACCATGACTTGATTCTTGTTACCGATGTCAATGTTAGCGTGCGGTACGTGAATCGGTTCCCCAGGTGTAACTCCAAATCCGACTAACGTCACATCGGGATCGTCAATCGGTTTGGCTTTGCAATTGCAACCCCAATCCCAGTTATTGACGCGATAAACTGCCTTGACCACCGGATCGCGGCTACCGGTCAAGAGACTCGATAACTGCGGCGCAGCACCATCGGTCGCGCCCTCCAAGTCCATCAATTCGAGATCCGATTTGAACGGCGCAAAGCCACGCAATTTCAAATTGAGATCAGCATGCGATGCCGCGGGGCGATCCGTCACCGCAGATTGAATCGTCAATGTACTGTACGTCTGCTTGGTGAGCGCCACTGGCGCAGGGGCAATTAAAGTCGGGGATGGCGCTACGCGCGGCGCGGTCGCGGTGGGCGATGGCGCGGCGCGTGTGGACGTTGCCGTAGGTAGAATCGCGGTGGGCGAGGGTTGAACGCGCGTAGGCGTTGCCGTGGGCGCGATCGGCGTGTCGGTTGCGCGCGAAATCGGCGTAAAGGTTGTGCCCACGGTCGGCGTTGTGGTTGTAACCGATGCAGTTTCAGCGCGATTCACTGAGCCGAGAAAGTTGAACAATGCCCAGAGAAACACGCCTAGCGCGATGATGAATACCGCGAGAACAATCAAACCAGTTGAAGATCGGCGGTTGTCAGCCATTCACATTTTCAATCTAGTCAGGGCTGATGCCTGAAGAATCACACGCTCGAATTTTAATTGCGATCAAATGATTGGTCAAGGGGGTTTGGCGACCCATTGCCTCAGCCCAGTTTTTGCGAAATGATCCAGACGAATTTTTCATGTTCGATGATTTCGTTCGATAGATCACCCAACTCGGCTTGCGCCCACGCGCGTACACGCGGGATGAGTCGCGCGAGCAAATCATCGGGAATGAGCCAGGTCTCGGACACGCTTTTCGCGGCAAGACCTTGAATCATTTGCGCCGGCACAACCGTCTCATGCCAGCGCGCGATTTCGACGACGCGCGTTTTGGTGAATTGATTCAATTCATCGCGCAGTTCGTCCGACGATTGCGCGCCCGGTCGGCGCGTCTCGACACCGGCGGCGCGCGCCATCTCAGCAAGTTTGGCGCGCATCCGACTGAACACTGCGCGCGGTTCGTGATCGTGATAATTGACGAGCAAATGACCGCCTGGCTTGACGACGCGCCACGCGTCACGCAATGCGCGCTGCCAATTCGCGACGACGTGATAGACGTGCACCGCGTACGCACAATCGAACGCGGCATCGCGAAACGGCAACCCGTTCGCGTCCGCTTGCACAAGCGCGACGCGATGATTCTGCCCCGCGATCTTTTTCTCCAACTCTGCCATCATCGCGCGCGACAGATCAATCCCGGTGATGGGGATGCCGCGTCCAAGCGCCGGCAACGCAATGCGTCCCGTGCCGATACCAATTTCCAGCACGCGTGACCTGGTTGTGATCTCGCCTAGTTTGATGAGCGAATCGGTAATCGCGTTCGCAACCCATTCAGGATCGGCGCGCGTTTTGTCGTAGAACGAAACGGCTTGGTCGAAGACGAGACTGGGCATGGTTCCTTTCATTTAGGACGAATTCCACTTGAGTTTATAGTTGCGCTATTCAGATTCCCAAAGTTTCCAAAAACTTTGGGAATCTGAACGCCCTGCTCTAGGGTGTGATCCGCGCGGAGGCAATCATCGCGTCAAAGACTGGATTGGGGGATTTGGCGCGCATGTAAATCACGACGAGGCGCGTTACGCCGTTCGGCAGTTTGAGAATCAGATGCGCAGTGTAACTGAACGACACCGTATCCAAACAATTGCGAATCGTGACGCCATGTAAATTGGTGCTGTTGAGACAACGCATATTCGGTAGTTGTGTCTCGATCAGAAAATCTTCGGGCAACTGGTTGTGTGTGTCCACCAATCCCAGGTCAATCGTCTCGCCGCGCGGCGATGTGAATTTTGCGCCGTTCGCCGACTCAGTTACCGACCAATCGCCCGGATAATCGAGCGTGATCCCCAGTTTAGCATTCGAGTATGTTTTCGTTGTTCCACTAGGCAGAGCACTTGCCTGGGTTTGAGTCGCCGGAACGCCCGTTGCAGCAGGCGGCGTCTGGGTAAGTCCGGGGCTGGGAATTGTGGTTGCCGGGGGCGTGAGACGCGATGGTGTGGATGGTGCGGTCAAACTGGGGCTAGGACTCTTCGGAGCAGAAGCAACGGTTGGCGCGCTTGTGGTCGGTACATCCGTAGATATTTTCAACACCATGGGCGTTTCGATTTTAGCCAACGGCACAATAGTTGGTTGCGCCGAACATCCGATGATCGCGCCGAATGCCAGGACAACCAGGAATGGAAAAGGTTTCATTTTCACCTCCGTGTCTGATTATAATGACGCTATCCGGCTTGGCAAGTTCCCCTTGCGATTTTTAGAACAATGGGGCATTGACGAATGACACGTTTTCGCTATAATCGCCGCTATATTCTTGGCATGCTTGATGAGTGAGCATGTCTCCCGTGATGACAGCGGAGTTATCGTGATACACGTCCTAACTGAGTGCTCTGTTCGTGTGTATCCGTGCGGAAACTTACGCAGCTCGTTTGGCGCGTGCGTTGTTTTCTGTTTTGCATTCCTATTCAATTCAATCGTTCCAATCAGATAGAAGAGTCCATTTCTAGGTAGACTCTTCTTTTTGTTTGGCAGAAAGGAGGCAGTGTAGCCCCCTACCGAATCGTGGACATCCATTCTGCCATACGCTTCGCGCCACACAGAAACACACGGAAATTTTCTGTGGCTAAAAAGATGAGCAAGCCAACTCCACGATTTGATGTGGTTCTATCTCGGAGGCGGATAGCGAAAAATATCTATTTATCGCGTGACTGAAAATTGCCCATGTTATTCACAAATCCTGGAAGGAGGAGCAACATGCGAACCAAAATAGCGCTGGCAGTCATGCTGTCGGCGATGATGTTCTTGGTGTTCGTCGCCATGCCGGACACGGCGCCCACCGCCCAATCTCAGGGACCCGCCAACAAAATTCTTGCGCGGCAACTGCAAATTGAACGCGGCGAAATCAAGACCAGCAAACACGAAATGCGTATATCGTCTGGCACGATGTATGCTGTGCTCGAAGCGTCCGGCGAATTGGCAAAGCGCGCCGCGGAAGCGAAAGCCCAGGGTCATGACGACAAGCGCCCCAAGAACTTGTCGAGTTCCGGCACGCAAGGATGCCAGAATGTCTTCAAGGGACCGGATGGTTTGCTCAACATCCGCGTCAATCAAGACTGTTCGCTTCGCCGGCAAGCGGAAGAGGTGATCGCGATCAACCCAACGAATCCGCGCAACCTCATCGCCGGTCAGAATGATAGCCGCATCGGTTTCAACCACTGCGGCTACGACTGGTCGTTTGATGGCGGACGAACCTGGGGCGATCAAGTCCCACCCTTCTGGCAATTCATCCTAGCGGACGGGCACACCGCGGATGCGTGCAGTGATCCGACTGCCACCTTCGACGCGAACGGCAACGCCTACGTCGGCGGAATTTTGTTCGACATCAACTCAGCCGCAAGCGCATTCGTCGTCGTCAAGTCGAATGCCGGCATTGGCGGTGCGTTCTATCATTCGCCCGACGCGAGTCTGTCGTTCCAGACCTACCGCGATACGCCGGTAGGAGTCGTCGCGAACGACAATAACCCGAATGTCTTTCACGACAAAGAGTACATCGTCGCGGATGCCAACGCATCCAGTCCGAAGAAAAACAATGTCTACGCAACCTGGACGCGCTTTACCGCGACGAATAGTCCGATCTACTTTAGCCAATCTACCAATGGCGGCGCGACCTGGTCGCCCGGAGTCGAGATCAGTGGGAAAAACACCACCGCCTGCACCGTCGGCAGCGGCACGACCGGTCAACCCAACCAATGCGACCAGGATCAAGGATCGCATCCCATCGTCGGTCCGGACGGAACGATCTATGTCGCGTTCGGCAACGCGAACACACCGCTCGTCGGTGTCAATCAAGTCTTGTTCGTCAAATGTCCGGCTGCCGCGAATTGCGCGCTCGCGGCAAGTTGGAGCGCGCCAGTCAAAGTGGGAGATTTGATTGATAATCACCCGACGGGTCCGAGCGCGGCGGGCTGCCCAGCCGGTCGCCAGTGTCTCCCACCCAACGGGTATCGCGTGCCAGAGTTCACTTCGATTTCGACGTCGGTGGACAAGAACAGCAAATTGTTCGTCTCGTGGTCCGACTTTCGCAACGGGGGCGGAACATGCACCGGCTCTGCCTCCACGGCGACCCCACCCTGCGACAACGACGTGTTCTATTCCTACTCGACGAATGGCGGCACGACCTGGAGCGCGCCGTTCAACATCACCCCCAAGTCCAAGTTCAACGCGAGCGCGCAGTGGCAACCGTGGAGCGCGATAACGCCAGATGGTCGCACGCTGTACGCCGCGTACTATGATCGTTCGTACGGCAATTGCGAAACGACCGGCTGCAACGACATCACGCTCGCGCGGATCAAGAACCCCGCCTCTCCCAATCCATCCGTCAAGTACAAGAGACTGACCACCGGCTCCATGCCCAATCTCACTCCTGCAAACAACCCCATCGAAGCCGGTTTTCTCGGCGATTACATGTGGGTCGCGACGGATGCCAAAGGCAAACCATACGTCGTGTGGGCAGATACGCGCGGCTTGAACGACACGGTCGAAGAAGACATCTACTTTGCCCAATTCGAATGGGACGATGATTAGGATGCCATCCGCGTAGGACTGTGTCCGTTTCGATTGACAAGTTCACGTACAAAAGCCCGCCTCGATAAATCGAGACGGGCTGATTGTTTCTCGAGATGTTGGGGATTATTTTTAGAATTGGATTTTGTAGAGCCGTTGCACGCTCCGCGAACGTCCCTACAAAATCCAAAGTTCCCAATCTTTTTCTTGACGACGATAGCGCGAGAGCCGGAATCTACGAATCGCCTCGCGCGTTATCCGCGCAATGCCTTGTTCAGCGCGTATGCGGCGTTCCGCAACATTTCGAGATCGCCGAGGCACGAGAGAAACGTCATCCCGCGCGCTTGCCACTGCTTGATGACCCTGGGATCGCCGACATGAATGCCGCACGCGACGTGGTGCCGCTTGGTTGCATCGAGCGCGCGTTGCACCATCGTCTCGACCATCGCATCGCTTGGGTCAATGCCGAGCGAGGATGCCAAGTCCCAGGGTCCGACGAGCACACCGTCCAGACCTGGGGTCGCGAGCAATTCGTCCGCGCGTTCGACCGCGGTTTTCGATTCGATTTGAATGATCGCGAGGATGTTGTCGTTCGCGTGACGCGTGTACTCCATCAACTTAACCGGCTGGTAATCATTGTTCGCCTTACCGCCGTAGATGCCGCGCACGCCAAGCGGCGGATAGCGCATCGCCGCGATGGAACGTTCGGCGACCTCGCGCGTTTCGACGCGCGGCACGACGATGCCTTGCGCGCCCGCATCGAGCACTGGCGCGATGACGTGGTACATCCCATCCGGCACGCGCACGAGTGGCGTAATGTTCGCCAGGCGCGCCATTTGCAAAATGTGCAACGCACTCGTCAACGTGAACGAGCCGTGCTCCATGTCGAGAATGACAAAGTCTAGCCCTGCATCTGCCATAATGACCGGAATCACCGGGCTGTCGAACTCGGAGATCATCATGCCGTACACGGACTCGCCGCGTTTGAGCATCGCGCGCACTACATTTTCTCGCATTTGCATTTCACCTCAGATTGATTTGATATCGTTGGGACGAGGCATTCGCCGATGCTGGTACTTCAAAGTGCACTTGCCAAAACTGAACCACGGCGGCGAATGCTTCGCCCTTGTATCCCCGCGCATATCTCGCGCAAACGTCAAATTCGATTGCAAACTGGGTCAATCAATGCGTGCATGGGTCACACGCGCCGCGTCATTCCTCGATCAAGATCGCGCGCGCCGGACTACCATCGCCACCTTGCACGTTAATCGGCAAGCACACCAGTTTGTACGTTCCCGCCGTGATCCCGCTCAAGTTCAATCCCTCAACCGCAATCACTCCCGCGCCCAGCAACGTGCGGTGCGTTGCCGGTTCTGGTACGCCGAACGCTTCGACGCTGAGGTAATCAATGCCGACCAGCTTAACCCCGCGCGCGACCAGCCACACTGCCGCGTCGGGCGCGAGCGCGATAAAATCTTTTTGAAAGCCCGCGCGTCGCCACATCGCCGAGTTACGCGTTTTGAAGAGCACGCGCGTCACACGGCGCGGAATCCGCGCGCGTTCCAAATCGGCGGCAGTAATGATCTTTTTTACGCGCGTCAAGTCTACGACGCGCGCGGAACCAACGAGCGTGTTCAAATCGAGTTGGTCAACCGTCTTGCCGCCGGGAATGAAATGCACTGGCGGGTCTACGTGCGTGCCAGTGTGATTGCCAAACGTCAAGCGCGAGACATTCGCATTATCACCGTGCGCGATTCGCAAAACCGGCTCGATGCTCACGGTGGGATCGCCGGGATACGTCGGCATCGTCGGCGTCATTGGAATTGAGATGTCATAGATTTTCATAGGTTCACGCGTTCGCCAGCGCATCGCTTTCCGAAAGGCAGATGCGAATCGCTTCGTTCAAGCGCGTCAGTCCAAAAATTTGCTGATAGTGTTCGTTGAGTCCGTACGTCAACAATTTCTGTTTCTGCCGATTCACGCGAATGAGCAGTGTTACCAAGAGACCGATGCCGGAACTGTTCATGTACTCCAAGCCGGTGAAATTCAAAATGATCACCCGCGCGTTCGCGCTCGTCGCTTGCGTGTACGCATCCATCAGCGCGTTCTCCGCGAACGCGTTGATCTCACCCTGAATGTCGAGAATGCTCACTCCTTCGCGCACGTTGCGCGCCGTGACCGTCGCTTTCCCTGCCATGTCCCCTCCTTACTTGACGGAATTCATTGCCGTCGCCTGATCCGAATAAATTTCGATAAAATCAGACAGCCGCGTAATTTGAAAAATCTCTCGATAGTGCTCGCTCAAGCCGCACGCCAACAGACGGACTTGGGCGAGTTGCGCGCGGGTCAACATCGCCACAATTGCCGCAATACCTTTGCTATTGATGTACCCAATCTCTGTAAAATCTAAAAGAACCGCGGACGGTTTTTGGATCACCACTTGATTGAATAGCGCCATCAGTTGATCGCTTTGCGAGCCGTCAATCTCGCCTGACATTTCGATGGCGCGCATTCGCGATAATGCGCGCACCTTCGCCGCAAACGGACTTGGATCCATTTCACCCATCCTTGATGCGGACGATCAGTTCGACGGTGTGCTTGTCCCCTGCGATGACGTTCATCTCATCAACCATTTTTTTGATGAGGAACAAACCCCAGCCGCGCGGCGATTGCAGACCGGCGAGTTTCGCTTCGAGGTTCGGCGTGGGCGGTTCGCCGCCGGGCACACCCGTGCCTTGATCGGTGATGTAAATCGCGAGCAACTCGTCCGACGCGGCAACGCGAATTTCCACCGGCACATCCGCATGATTGCGATTGCCGTACTCGATCGCGTTCATCGTCGTCTCCGCGACCGCCGTCTTGAGGCGGTCGAGTTGCGCGTTCGGCAAACCCAGCCCGCGCGCGACATTCGCGACGCGCGCCATCGCGACGCGTTCGTTTCCTGGCTCACTCGGCAACGTAAATTCGTCGCGCGTTTTCAAATCGCGTCGGTCGGCATCGGTAAAATGCAAACGTTCCAGCATCAGCATGGTGATATCGTCTTCCTGTTCCCAGCCCGCGCCGCTGAATTGGCGTAACTGCTCCATCAAAAACGGCAACAACGTCGAACTACCGGACGCGTGTTGCGCGACCAGCTCACGCAAGTGCGCGAAACCAAACATCTCACGCCGCGCGTTGTGCGCTTCGATCAAACCGTCGCTGTACAGCAGAACACTATCGCCGGGGACGAGCACGGTTTCTTTTTCTTCGTACTTCATTCCCGGCATCAGCCCAAGGGGCATCCCGGTCGCGCGCAACTCGTCCGCCGCGCCGTCGTGCCGGCGGTACGGCGGATTGTGTCCGGCGTTCGCGTACTGCAAGCGTCCGGTCGTCGGATCGAGAATCGCATAGAGACACGTGACGAACATCGCGGGCGGCATTTCCGGGCAAAGCAAATTGTTCGAACGTTCCAGCGCCTCGCTCGGCGAAAGTTCGCGCCGCGCCGCGCCGCGCAACACCGCGCGCGTCGTCGCCATCACGAGCGCGGCGGGCACGCCCTTGTCCGTCACATCGCCCACCGCGATAACCAGCCGTCCATCCGGCAATTCGAAAAAATCATAGAGGTCGCCGCCGACTTCGCGCGCCGGTTGATAATGCACCGCGAGCCGCCACCCGGCGACGTGCGGGAGTTGCTTGGGCAACAAGGTTTGCTGAATCAAGCGCGCTACGCGTAACTCTTGCGCCATGCGCTCGCGCTCTTGCGCTTGGAACTGTTGCTGCTGCACCAATTGCGCCACGCGCACCGCCGGCGCGGCTTGCGTCGCCAAATTGTCGAGCAAATTGAAATCGCCGCTCGAATACTCTTGCTCGCCCAAACGCGGACCCAGGTTCAACAAACCGATCAACTCGCCTTGACTGACGAGCGGCACGACGACCTTGACGCCGGCTTGTTTCAACGCGCGCAATGCCGCCGATTCGAGATTCACGCGCCCCACTTCGACCGCGTTCGAGCTCTGCTGTAAATACGCGAGGAGTGGATCGTCCGGCGCGATATCCAGGTCAAACGGCGTCACTGCCCCGCGCGCGGATGTAGCCGCGAACGCTTGGTCGCGCGCCGCGCCGTTCGACTTGCGAAAAAAAATCTGGCTCAATCGTCGCAAAAAACTTGCCATCCATGTTCCATTTCAAAAAGACAACGCGTCATTACTCAGAGTAAGCAACTACAGATTACACCGATTTCACAGAAAAGAACAATCTGTGGAATCTGCGAAATCTATAGATTCCAATTACATTTTTTCGCGGCGATCCGATTTCAGCCACAGACTCGCGCTCGTCGGTTGGATCGTTTCTTCGACGACGTGAAGCAAATGCTGGGTCAACGCGTTCAACTCAACCTGGTCGCGCGCGGTCGCGCCGAACGCATCGAGAACGCGCGCCGCGTCGTACTTGCGCCGATAGAATCGCCGATCAATCGCGTCCTGCAGTACGTGCCGCAACGGATTGAACGCCCCGGCAATGACGAGCGTCGAAAGAATGATCGCGACGTCCGATTGCTCGCCGGTCATCGCGCGGAAAAGTTGTTGCAGCGCGACCACACTTCCGAAATACAACGCGAGCAACGCCGCCGACAACACGCCATAGATCAACGTGCGGCGAATCAACAGATCAATATCCCACAGCCGATAACGCAAAATCGCGATACCGATGGACGCGGGAATCAGGAGCAACGAGAATGCAAAGACCGGCACGCCGATCATGTGATAAATCACGCGCGCGCTTCCCGGTTCGCGCGTCGCCGGAGACAGGATCGTCGGCGCGAGAAACGCGAGAATGCCGAGCGTGGCAAGCGCAAACGCGAACACGACCCAACGCGTCTGCGCGCGTTCGAGCGGCGACGAGACAAAGACATAGCGATACATTTGCGCGAGGACGCCGGTGCTGAACGAACCCAGGAACGCGATCAACATCCACGCCAGCGACCAATTGAACGGATTCGCCGCCGGCACGAATACCCACGCGACCGCCCACACGCCAAAGGGCGCGAGTAGCCACCGCGTCCAACGCGGCGCGAAACGTCCGTTTGGAAAAAGATACAAGCACGCCATGAACGCCAGCCAACCCAGACTTTGAATCGCGTGCACCACCCATTCCAAACGCGATCCGGGCACGTCCACCGCGCGCAGCGTCGCCGGCACGAGCACACCGAACGTGATGAGCGTGAGCGACGCGAACTGCGCCAATCCTTGATCGCGTTTGCGCCACACGATCAGCGCGCCGAGCGCGGCGAACACCGCCGCGAACAAAACTTCCAGCGCGATAAAGTACAACGCGTACTGTTCGACCGACCAACCCGCGTCTTGAATGAACGCCGCTTCAGTCGTCGCCAACATCACCAGCGGATCATCGCCCAGCGGCGTGACCGTCGTGAGTTGCGCGTACCGCGCCGGAATCGCGGCGATGAAAATGCCGAGCGTCAACGCGACCGCGAGCATCCACGCGCTAAAAGATAATTTCATTGCCTCACTCGCTCCGCGGTTTGACCCACAACGAAACGTACGTAGGTTGCATCGTTTCATCCACCGCGCGCAGCAATTCGCTCTGCAAGCGATCCAGGTCTACTTCGTCGCGCGCGGTCGTACTGAATGCCGCAAGCACGTGCGCGGCATCGTACTTGGACCGGTAGAACCGGCGATCAATCGCGTCTTGCACCGCGCGTCGCAACGGTTGAAACAGCGCGGCGAGACCCAGCGTCGAAATGATGATCGCCAGTTCGGACGTTTGTCCGATGAACGCGCGAAAGAGTTGCTGCAGAACGAGGACGCTCGCCCAATACACCAGCAACAAAATCGTCGTCATTGCCGAGTAGACTAACGCGCGGCGCACGATCACATCAATGTTGTACAGCCGATAACGCAAGATGGAGACGGCGGCGGTGACGAACGATACGCATAGACTCGCTTGATAGACCGGTTCGGCGAAAAGATTGAACAATAACCGCGACGCGCCGGGTTGACCCAGTTCCGGGAAAAATACCGGCGGCAAATAGACGAATCCAAACGCAATCGAAATAAAGACCCAACCAAATACGATCCACTTGGTCTGTTGTTGCAAAATCGGGCTACGCGTCTGGGAGAACCGATAGACTTGGGCGATCAGCCCCACCAACATCATGCCCGCCGTCACGATGACACCGCTGGTGTATTGCGCGGGATTGTAAATATTGAACGGCGAATCCGGCAACACGGTCCAGGACAAGGTCACGAGTACCGACAACGCGCAGAACAGTCGCGAACCGGGCATCACCCAGCGTCCATCGGGAAAAAGATACGTGGCGAGGAAAACCAACATGGGCGCGCCGACGCGCACGATGCTCACCGGAAAAAACCACGCGGGCGGAATCGTAACCCACGCGGTCAAATTGTTAAAGAGCGCGCCGACCGACACGGACATTAACGCGGTCAACATCGCGACCCAATTGTCCGACCGCCGCCAGAACACAAATCCGCCGAGCGCCGCGCTACTCGTCAGCAAGATCAAGCCAACGAGCGTGCGAAACATCGCGCCGATTTCCGCGCGCCAGCCCCATTGCGCGAGCGTCGCCGCGTCTTGTTCAAAGAGCCGGAGGAATTGCTCCCACCGCACCGGCACGAAGGCGATGCTGACGCCCACCATCAGCGTCGCGACGACGAGCCATCCTGCGCGCGCCAACCACACCCAGGTTCCAGCCAGCCGCGCGTGATCCTCCCAACGCGTCGCCGTCATTCGCCAGCCGTCCCGGTCGAACGCGCGGCGTCTTGCGCGGTCGGCTTGAGCCACAACGACACATAACCCGGTCGCATCGTCTCGTTGACGACCGTCTCCAAGGCGTCTTGCAATTTCGCCATGTCTACTTCATCGCGCGCCGTCGCGCTGAACGCCGCGAGCACGCGCGCCGCATTGTACTTGCGCCGATTGAAGCGGCGATCAATTCCATCTTGCACACGGCGGCGGAGCGGATTGAACAGCGCGGCAATCGCGAGGGTTGACATGACCGTGACGAGTTCCGACTGCAACTGACCGGTGAGCACGCGAAAAATTTGCTGCAACAACACGACATTCGAATAGTAGATCACGCCGAGCGCGAGCGTGAGCAAGGTGTACACCAGCGTCCGACTGACGACGAGATCAATGTCCCACAAGCGATAACGCGAAATCGCGAACGCCAACAACAAGGGGAACATCAACGCGCCGAAATAAAACACCGGCACGCCGATCAACGTGTACCCCAAACGCAGCATGGAATCTTCGATCAACGCGCGCGCAAAAATCGGCGGCAGGAAAAACAACGCGTACCCCAGCAGGAAGAATATCAAACCGAGCAAGACCCATTTGGTCTGTTGTCGTTGCGCGGGCGTCGAGACGCGCGCGTAGCGATACACTTGCGCGATCAGCCCGATTAAAAAGACGCCCAGGAAGATCGGCGCGCGAAGCGGATTGCGCCACAGCTCGGGGTTGAGCGCGCTTTCGGGAAAGAACGTGTAACTCGCCGCCCACGCGCCCCACAACGCGGCGATCCAGCGCGTCCACCTCGGAACGAATCGTCCATCCGGAAACAGGAACGTAAAAATGAGCGCGCCGCCCGCGCCAATCGTGCGGACTCCGTTCATCCACGCGCGCAGAGCCGGTTCCATCTCCGCGAGCGATTCCGGCGGACGAACAATCGAAAAACCATAGACCAACAAAAACGTTGAAACGAAAACCGTCATGCGGTCGTCCGATTTGCGGAGAATGATGATCAGCGCGACGACGAAGCATGCCGCAAAAGTGATTAGATCGAGCGCGCCAAGATACGCGGGCAAAAAACGAACGCCTAAACCAAGTTGATCGAGCGCGCGTTGGTGTTGTAGCGCGACGGTCGTCAGTTGCGCCGCACGCGCCGGTATGGATTGCGCGAAAATCACCGGCATCGCGATGAACATCGCTGCCCCGAACGCGCGCGCGCCAACAAGCCGCCAACCGGTCAATTGTAAATCTGATAATGCGCGTGCGTTCATTGATCCGAGCGCTCCCATTCCGCCAGCCGCGCGCCTAGTTGCGACAAGCCGCGCCACTGCGGCGCGAGCGGCACGACGCCCAGTTCCGCCGACGCTTGGCGCGCGGCAAGCCCAACAATCGCGGTGAACGTCGGATACGCGAGTTCGAGTTCCGCGATTTGCTCGACCCAGGTTTCCGCCGCCATCGCCGCCGCGACGAGTTGAATCACTTCGAGCGCCTGCTCGCCGACGACGTGCGCGCCCAGGACGCGATGCGTCTCGCGCGAGACGATCAACTTGAAAAATCCGTACGCGTGATCGTCAATCACCGCGCGATCCAAATCGGAGTACGGCACCATGCTGACGACGACATCATGTTTGGCGCGCGCCTGCGCTTCGGTGAGACCGACCCCGGCGTACTCGGGATCAGTAAAGCCGCCGTGCGGTACGATGAGATGTTTGTACGGTTGTCCCACACCCAGCACCGCGTTCTCCGCCGCCAGACGACCCTCATAGCCCGCGCTCTGGACAAGCATCATGCGCCCGGTAATATCGCCCGCCGCGAAAATGTGCGGCGCAGAGGTCTGCTGAAAATCATTCACCGCGATATAGCCGCGTTCTGTTTTCACGCCCGCCGCGTCGAGATTCATCGCGGCGACATTCGCTTCCCAGCCCGCCGCGAGCATCACCACGTCCGCGTGCACCGCTTCGATCCCAGACTCGCACCGATACTCCACGGTGAAACCATCGGCGCGTTTCTCGATGCGTTCGATGGCTTGCATCGCCGTGATGACGTTCAGCCCGCGTCGCGTGAATGCTTCGTGGACACACTTGGACACACTCGCGTCTTCCGTCTCGACGATGCGCCCGCGCGAAACGAGCGACACGCGCACGCCAAACGCGTCGAGAATTGATGCGACTTGCGCGCCTGTTCCGCCGCCGCCGATCACGATCACCGATGCAGGCAACTGCTTGAGCGACCAAATATCGCGATGCGTCAGACAATACTCGATGCCAGGAATATCAAGTCGCCGCGTGTGTCCGCCGGCGCAGACGATAAACTTGTCCGCGCGCAAAGCATCGCCATTTGCAAACGCAAGCGTGTGCGCGTCCACAAAGCGCACATCGCCGACATTCTCGAACACGCGTCCACCGACATTCGCGATGTGCGCCGCGAGTTGTTTCTTTTCGTGAATGCGATACACCGTTTGTTGGGCGCGCGCCAACAATGTGCCCCACGCGACCTGGGTTGCGCCGCCCAGCAGACCATAATCGGCAAAGTGTTTGGACTCGCGCACCAAGCGCGCGGCTTTGGCGAGCACGCGCGTCGGCACACAACCATCGTTCGTGCAGGTGCCGCCCAACTGTGCGCGCTCGACGAGCGCGACGCGCATGCCCAGTTCGCTCGCGCGCAATGCGGCAGTAACCCCAGCGGGACCGCCGCCAATCACCATCACATCGAACTGCGTTTCCATTGACCTGGCTTGTATCTACTCAGCCCATCCTTGCGAAGGTACTAGACACTTTTCTGAGGAATTGAGCGACGACAGCAAATTCGCTTCCAAGAGAATTGTGCCTGCAAACCTTCGCAAGGTTGAGCAGGTACCCTGGCTTTGCAAAATATCAAACGCGTGATGCGCTTCCACAGCGAAAACGCATCACACGCTTGCCCATTCCCAGAGCGAGTAAATTTTACTCACTTGCTCCAAGATTTGTCAATCCCCCCGGTCCGGTGATTACCCACAAGTGTCATTGCGAGCCGCGAAGCGGCGAAGCAATCCCCAATCAGCGAATCGGGCGCTTCGCGGCTTCGGTGCAAAAAACCGCGCCTCGCAATGACAAACTAGTGGTTTGACCATTTAATTCTATCCAGTTGTCATTTCGAGCGAAGCGAGAAATCTCGCGCGACCAAGGAGAGATTTCTCGGCACAAAAAGCGTGCCTCGAAATGACAAGACCTGAACGTGCTTTAGCCGCAACTTGATTCGCGGGACAAGATCAAATAGTCAGTCTACTAGCCACAATCATTTCACTTGAGCGATTTGAGATACATCAAGATCGCTTTCAACTCATCGTCGCTGAATTTGGCGTAATCTTTCCACGGCATTTCTTCGGCGACGACTTTGCCGGCCGGATCTGTGCCGGTGCGAAACAGTTTGATGAAATCCGCGTCACTCCACGCGGGTACGATGGCGAGAATGTTCGGACCGACCGGTGCGAAACCACTAGGATCACCGCCTTTGTAACTCTTGCCATGACAATCCGCGCACGCCAAGACGGTAGTAAGATACTTGCCATTTTCGAGATTCACCCCAGGTGGCGGCGCTGGGATCGGTTGCGTGATTGGCGGTTGCGCGCTCGTGTTAAACATACCTATGCTTAACATGAAGACACCCAGCATGTTGGGAGAATTCGACGGAGCGTCACTCTCAGGTATATTCTTGGTCGCCGGTTGCGAACGCAAGTACGCCACCAACGCGTACACGTCCGCATCGCTCAAACTATGGAACGCTTCGGACGGCATGATGATCAGCGGGCGACCGCTTTTGTGAATGCCTTCGCGGAGCGCGCGAATAATTTCGCCGTCCGACCAATCTTTCAATTCGCCAGCCGGGGTCAGGTTCGGCGGATAGATCGAACCTAGGTTCGGTCCATTTGGAATCAAGGCAAAGTTTTGGGTGCTGCCTATCAACGGCAGTTTGTTGCCAACCGAGTGACAACCAGTGCACATATTTGCGAATTTTTCGCCGCGCGCGATTTGCTCCGGTGTGCCTTGCACCTTGATATTCGAAACCGGATTACCGGGCGGCGCGTAGGTTTTCAGCATTCCCATCAACGCAACGCCGGTAATCGCCAGCGCGACGAGCGTGAGCAAACCGGACAGAACGACGCCACCCCATTTCAGAATCGCGTTCTTGCTGCCCCACGCGCGCAGAGTAAGAAACGCGAACAGGACGACGACGGCGATGAAACCAAGTTGCACGAGTATATTGACGAACATCTCTCCTCCTCCAAAAATGATTGGCAAGTTGGAAACTTGCCCTACTTCAAACGTACCGCGCGACCGACATACACGCGAGTGCAATGGCGATCAACACACCGCCGATCATACCGCCTTGACGCAATGTTTCTTGGTACGCCTGCATCTGCGCGAGTTGCTCTGGCTTGGGTGGTCCGCCGGCAGACGCGATTTGCGCGCCGAGCGCCGCCATCGCATTCGCCGTTCGCCCATTGATCGCGAACCCGACGACTGCCCCGGCAATCCCGGCGAGCGCGCCAATTGTCAACGTGATGCCCGAGCCAGTCGCGAACCACGCCGCGCTAAAACCAAGCGAAGCGCGCCAGTACAACAATGCGCCGGCGATCACCGTCGTCGCCGCGGCAATGCTCATCGCGCGCGAAAAGCCGCCCGCGCCGGCAAATCGCTGCATAAAGCGACCACCCTCAGGACCAAGCCCGCGCACAGTCGGCTCGATATTTCCCACCAGAATGAACGTGCCGCCCGCCCAGAACACACCACCGAAAATATGCGCCAAGCGCAAAACGATCATCACGATATCCATTTTGCTCCCCTCTTGTAGGGCAAGTTTCCAACTTGCCATGTGAATCTGTAGGGCAAGTTTCCAACTTGCCATGAGCAAGTTGGAAACTTGCTCTACAACTCCACGCGACCAATCAACCAACCAAGCATCGCGCCGAAAACGAGATGCGATGCCGCGAGCGACCACGACGGAATTGCGGACAATGTCGCTTCAGCTCCGCGCGCCACGACCAACAGATCAAAGCCCAACAACACGATACCATAGCCCAGACCGACCAGCCAGGTCGGCGCAGGCAGACGCGACCACGCGCCGCGCGCGATCCCAAACAGAATACCGAACAAGCCGGACACGCCAAGGTAAAGCGCCGCGCCGACAAACGCCGACATGCGTTGCGGCGTATCGAAATGCGCGAACACCTCGAACGCGCGCTCGCCGCTCGCCAGCCCACCCATCACGACGACGACTCCACCCGCGAGACCCGCGAGCATTCCGTTGAGTAATCCATCTACCGCCGCATCCCCGGCAGATTTAGATTGCTTTGACGACCGGTGATCTTGACTCATTGCCAACAGTATACCGCGTCATCGTTACCGAATCGTTACGGTGGTGCAAAGGTAAACAAGTAGAAAAGCAAACAGGTAGACAAGTCGTCGTGACCTGTCTACCTGTCTACTTGTTTACCCGTCTATTTACCCAACTTGCGCTCCACCCGCGCCAACCGATGTTCCAGTGCGACGCGCCATTCACGGCGCACCGCGGGCGGCGATTGCGCGACAATCGTGAGCGCCTCGCGCGTCCAGTGAAGCGCCTGCTCGTAATCGCGCGCGCGATGCTCGAAATGCTTGGCGAGTTCGACGAACGCGTAGATTTGCCGCGTGCCCGCCGCCGCGCGCCACAACTCAATCGCACCGAGCGTGTCGCCGCGTCGTCTCTGCAATTGCGCGAAGCGTTGCACGGTCGCGCGATAATTTTCTTCCGGCACATCTTGCTCCAAGCCGCGCGCGTACAACTTTACCGCCTCGTCGAGCCGACCCAGGTCTTCGAACATCTTGCCAATCGCGATGAGGTCGAGTCCGTGTTCGACCGCGAACGTCAGCGGGTCGTCGAGCATCTGCGCGATGTGACTCAGCAGTGCCGCCATCGCGACGACATCCATCGCGTTATGATACAGTACGCGCGTGAGCGGTCGCGCGTCGCCGTTCTGCAAATAATCGAAATACATTTGCGGAATCAAAAAGCCGGGAATGTCTTCTTCGCTGCGCGTCATTCCTAAAATGTGCGCTTCGAGCGATTTGAGCGCGCGGCTTTCGAGCCGGTCGCGCCACAAACGGCGCGCGAGCGGAAGCAGGTCGAGGTGCGCCGCATTCGCGAATGGCACATCGGCGCGATTGAGAACGTAGCGATTGCGGAGAAGCGGCGCGTCGAACGATTTGCCGTTGAACGTGACGAGCGTGTCGCATGGTTGCAAAAACTCGGTGAGCGCAGCGAGCGTCGCGGGTTCTTCGCTGGGATCGCGCATGAAAATTTGCGTGAGGCGAAATGCGTCTTGTTCAAAGCGACCCAGCCCGATGAGAAACGCGTACGTGCCAGTACCGCCCGCAAGTCCGGACGTTTCGGTGTCGAGAAACACCCAGCGAGTCAGGTCGCCTTTCGCGAGCATCGGCTCATTCGCCCAGTCCGCAATCGTCGCGAGCGACGCGTTGACCGGGAGCGCGGTGTTGCCGTGACGGTACGCGCTCGAGTACGTTTGCTCGACGATGAACGCTTCGCCAAGTTCGGTCGCGACGACGCGACCGTCGGTCACGTTTTCAATCGCGAACGCATTCCTGGATCGCGGCGGCGGCAAATCCTTTGCGCCGATTTTGACGCCGAGAGATTTTAGTTTATCGGAAAGGGAAACCATTTCGGATTTCAGATTTTAGATTTCAGATTGCGAATTGCGTGATGCGTGAAAATTTTTACCGCAGAGTCGCAGAGGGTCGCAGAGAACGCGGAGTTTTTTAAAATAATTTCTCAGTGCCCTCTGCGTAGTACGTAATGCGTGAAAATTTTTACCGCAGAGTCGCAGAGGGTCGCAGAGAACGCGGAGTTTTTAAAAAAATTTCTCGGTGCCCTCTGCGTGGTACGTAATGCGTGAAAATTTTTACCGCAGAGTCGCAGAGGGCGCGGAGTTTTTTTAAATAATTTCTCCGCGCTCTCTGCGTTCTCCGCGCCTCTGCGGTGAATTTCTATTCCTCAATTTCGCGCAACATTCCGCGCACCGCCTCCGCCAATTGTTGCGGCAGTGCCGATACATCCGGCGCGCGTTCGCCGGAAAGAATTTGGTTGAGCGCGCGACCGAGCGCGCGAATTTCCGGCGACATTTGCGCGTCCGTAGCCATTTGCCGCGTGAGCGCGTGCAATTGCTCCGCGAGTCCGGCGGGCGCGCCCGGTTTGCACGCGGCGACGACAGTGCCGAGCAGTTGTTCGAGCGTGATGCCTTGTTGTTCAACCCCCACCCCGACCCTCCCCCGCTCCGCAGGGGAGGGAGCAGTTTCCCCCTCCCCTGTCCGCCCGGTTTTGGCAGACGGGGGAGGGGCAGGGGTGGGGGCTTGCCCACCCGCAAGAATTTCGCGGACGATGTACGCTTCCACGCGATTCAGCGGATCACGCAACTTTTCAAAATCCGTTTCGCCGCTCAAGATGCGACGAACGGCAGATTCCAGATTTCCCCAACCGGCATTTTCCATTTGCGCCAAAAATTGTTCCGCCGATTTCCGCGCTTCATCATTTCCTTGCACCGCCGCGACAACTTGTTGAACAAACTGCCCCGCCCACTGCGGCACTTTATACGCCGCGCCGGCATACGCCGCGAAACTGTCCTGCGACTTGCGCCGCCACTGCACCGCTTCATCCCGCTTGCCGCGCGCGTCCGCGATTTGTGCAAGGATTTGGTAAAATTTCCAAACTTCAGTTTGAACTTGATACGCCTCTACAATTTCCACCGCGCGGCGCGCGTAACGCTCCGCCTCATCCAGCCGGCGCAGGGTGAGGTAGAGGTTGGCGAGGTTGTTATAAACTGCCGCGCCTTTGTCCGGCAAATAATCGGCGTATTCGATTGTTCGCAAATACCACCGCTCCGCATCCTCCAGCCGCCCCGCGCCTTCTGCGACGCACGCGAGTTGGTTGCACGTTTGCGCGACACCTTCGGCGTGATTCATTTGCTCTTCAAGCCGCAGACTCTCACGATAGCACCGCTCCGCCTCGTCCCACTGCTTCGCCTCTTGCGCCACCCTCCCCAACTGATGCAAATAAATTGCTTCGCTCTGTTGCTCGCCCAATGCGCGGGAGGTGTTGAGCGCGTCGGTGTAGCGTTCGTGCGCGGTCTTCAGGTCGCCGCGTTGCATCGCCAGCGTGCCCAGTTGACCGAGCGCGACGCCAACTTGCCGCGAGTCATCAACCTCGCGCGCAAGTTTTACCGCCGCTTCATATTCCTTTTCTGCTTCGCCAAAATTCCCGTTCTCCGCAAGATTATATGCCAAATCAGTTTGCACAACTGCCCACATCTTCTTCGCATCCTTGTCCATCGCGCTCAACCGCCCGAACACTTGCAATGCTTGGCGATGCCACTCGATTGCCTGCGCCGGTCGCCCTTGCGCGGCAAGGCAACGCCCCAAACGCCAATGCGTCATCGCGCGGTCGTACTCGACATCATACGCCGCGCCCGCATCCATCCGCTTGAGCAAATCGCGGAACAACCGCTCCGCCTCCGCCGCGTGTCCCTGTTGCCGCAACGCATCCCCGCGCTGACTGTCCAACAAATATTCCGCTTTCGTCAATTTTCCATCACTGGCGACTGACGACTGTTGACTGTTGACTTTCTCCATCATCGCATCACGTTCGCGCCAACGACCAAAGTTGTTGAGAAATTTCGCAATGCTATCCGCAATATTCACCGCCTCATCCATCGCCCCGGCAGTGAGCGCAAGATCGAGTGCGCGGCGGAGGTTGGGCATTTCGCGCACAACGATCGCGCGCGCTTCAATCGGATGCTGGGTGTCGGTTTGATACAAGTAACGCGCAACATCGTAATATCGTTTCCAATAACGTTCTTGCAATTCGGCGCGACGCGCATTGTCAAGTTGGGTTGCCAAATACGGCAAGAGCGTGGGATGGAATTGAAGAAATGGAAATTGAATGTTGGGCAATGTTTCTATCTTCACGAGCGCGGCGGCTTGCAATTCCGCGCGCGCGGTCTTCCACAGTTCCGCATCAATTTCCGTAATTGCCAACAAATCATCTTCCAGCGCGCCGCCCTGAAACACGGCAAGCGCGGGAAGCGCGGCGCGCGTTTGCTCGCCCAAGCGCGTCAACGAATAATTCAACGAGACCGCCAAACTTTCATTGCGTTCCTTCGCCGCGCCGTTCACAAACCCGGGCAAGAGCGTTTCAAACTGCGCGATCAAATCGCGCGGCGCGACGCGGCGCAAATGCGGCAACGCAAGGTAGAGCGACAAGGGATGCCCGCCCAGCCGATCCATCAATTCAATCAAATCTTCGCGCTTGATGCGCGTGCGATCAATCCCGTTGTCGTTCAGCACGTCTGCCGCCAAATCGAGCGCGTCGCTCATCGCCAGCCCGCCCAGTTCAATGTGCGCGCAAAATTGCGACGGCGTAAATCGCGCATCGTCGAACGAAACATCGCGCGTCGTGATGAGGATGCGCGGGCCCCCCCCGGCCCCCACCCCCCGGGCCAGGGGGGGGGGCGGGGGGGGGG
>JACRBM010000014.1 GCA_016219275.1 Chloroflexota bacterium | reverse complement strand
TTCTTCGCCTTGCTGGTATGCCGCACGGATTTGTTCGTCAGTAGGTAATGGGGACGGTGTCATTGTCTACAGTATGCCTGATGCATGTATGCTTTGCAATACAAGAGTCGTCCAAGTTTGGTTATGCCTGAGCAGTTACAAAAAAAGTATCGCCGAAAATTCCTTCGTCGGATGAACTGAGATACGCTTTCAAAATTTCGTCTACAATTTCTGTCGCGCTTTCTGTACCCAGTGCCTTGTAGAGGTACGGATTTTTGCGGAGTAAGACCTTGCGTAATTTGAGGGTACCCAATGCCTGCAGACGACGGGCGTAAAACTCGTTGAGCGATTTTGCAATCAATTCGCGTAGTTCATTGGTTTTCACTTTTTCGCCTTTTTCTTCGTTGTATATTTGGGTTTGGATTCTGCGAACATCTTGGGTTGCTCTGATTGCAATTCAGTATTGGCAATCTCAATGTAGTCTTTCTGAAGTTCAATTCCAATGTATTTTCGATTCAGTTTTATCGCGGCGCGAGCGGTGGTACCGGAGCCCATAAACGGGTCGAGCACGACATCGCCATCTTGCGTGAACAACTTGATAAACCAAGTTGGCAATTCAAGCGGAAAAACCGCGCTATGATTTTTATTGGTCACTTCGGTTGCCAGATGCAGAACGTTCGTCGGGTACACCAACTCGCGCCCAATCCAATTAGCAACGCGTTTTCCAAAACCGCTCTTGGAGCGCGATTCATCACGCACAACATCGTTTTTAGTAAGATACTTGAGTCGCCGTTCTGCCCAATCGCCCATCGGAACCATCACTGATTCTTGGTACATCTTGAAATGTTTTTGCTTGGCAAAATGATAGCAGTGTTCCCACGCATCGCGGAAACGATTAGGCCACTTGCCAGGATAACAATTCTTTTTGTGCCAGCAGTACTCCTCAATCCAAAACCAACCCTGCTTTCGCATTGCGAGCACAAGTTCCATTACGTACGTGCCTCGCTCACCATCAATCACGCGCTCCTTGATATTGAGCACGAAAGAACCTTCCGGTTTGAGTACACGTAACAGTTCTGCTGTAATCGGAAGAAACCACTCGACGTATTTTTCGGGCGGCACTCCACCGTACGTATGCTTGCGGCGATCAGCGTATGGTGGTGATGTTACAATAAAATCAACGCTTTCGTCTGGAAGCGTTTGCAAAATTTCGCGGCAATCGCCGTGATGGATGGTGTTTGTTTCAACGCGCTTTGTCATTTTGATTCACTGACTTCTTCCAGAGTTTGGATCCTGTACGAAATCAGGTTTGTCCAAAGTTCTGGTGGTCTTTGGAAATAATCCGCGACCGTCCAACCTTTACCCAGTTCTTCGTTCAGTAATTCTTCGGCTAGTTGTTTTGCCTCATTTTCAGTTTGTGCGTAAATATCGTTAAAGTCAGCCACGATTTCAAGCAATGCGTCGCGCAGGCTTTCTGCGTACATGTCCGCCCGGAAAAAATCTTGCAATTCTCCATAGAATCGGTCATACGCATAGTGAAACTTTTTTGGCATTGCTCACCTCCCACCCGCATTTTACCACATCCCGGCATCAAAACCAAAGACCATGTGGCTCGAAATTCCGGTGTTGGATTGTCACCAAGCATGATATAATGCAGATCGAAAAGATGAGAGAAACAAACAAAGGGGTTGGAAAATGGAGTACGAAGTCCTTTTTTACAATGGTTGGGTAGACCCTCCTGCGTACTATTTGGTTACAGCCGCTTCTGGCGATAGCCCTGAAGATGCGTTGCAAAAGAACCTTGCTGAAGTTACCCACGAAGTGCGCAAACTTTTGGGTTTGGACAAACAAGATATTTCTGACGTGCGCTTGCAAGAAACAATTTACTTATTGCGCGCGGATAGTCTTGTGCCAGTACGTACAGTTCACTCTTCTCGAAAGCGCACAGCTAGAAAACGCTAGGACTTCTCATCAAAACAAAAGACCGCACGCGCGCCGCGTCCGGTCTTTCCAATCTCCAACCTCCAACTTCCAACCTCTACTTGATCTCCAACTGAAACAGCGTCCCGATAAAGTACGTGACAATGCCGACGCCGAGACCGACCAGGAACATCTCGATGCCGCTGCGGAACCAGCGCCCCCCGGTCACAAGCACCTTGGATGCGCCGACGACGAAATACGCGAGCGACGAAATCACAAACGATGCGATCACCGCGCCCAAGCCATCCGCGAAAAAGAATGGCACAATCGGAATGAACGCGCCAATCGCCGTGAACACGCCCGCGCTCGTTCCTTCGCGCCACGGATCCGGAAACGTGTCCGCCGATAGACCCAGTTCTTCCGACGCGAGTGTCTTGAGCATTTGTTCCGGGTTCTCCGCCATGCGCGACGCCAGCGTCCGCGCCTCGTCCGATGTAAACCCTTTCAGCTCGTAGAACAATGCCATCTCTTCGCGCTCTTGCTCCGGATCATTTTCGAGTTCCTTGCGTTCGCGCGCGATCTCTGCTTCGTACACCTCGCGCTCGGACTTGGTCGCGAGATACGCGCCCGCACCCATCGAGATCGCGTTCGCGACGACCGCGGCAAGCCCGCTGACGATGACGAACTGCGCGCTCGCGTTCGTCGCGCCCGCCACCCCAGCGACAACGCCAAACACCGAACCCAGCCCATCATTCATCCCGTAAATCGCCTGCCCGATCCAGCCACCGCCGCGCACGTGCCACTTTTCTCTTTTGGTGATGGCGTCGAGCCGCGCCTGCGGTTGCGCCATCTCATTCAGCACCTTGCTATGCGCTTTTTCTTCCGTTTGCATCGCGCGCACTTGCGCGGCGCTGGTTTGTGAAGTTTCGCTCGACGCTAACGCGGCATACGCCTCGCTCGCATCATCCTCGGCGGCTTCGGCAGTACGCAGCGCCGTCTCGGTGCCGGCTTGCACCGTCACCCAGCGCCGCGCGCGCGCGATGAACGATTCGCGAAATTCCAGCGGTGCGCTCCCCAGTTCCTGCATCCGCGCCGCGAATTTTTCGGCATGGCGTTCTTCGGCTTCCGCCATCCGCGTCAAAATATCGCGATGTTGTTCCGAGCGCGCGCGCCGCGCCAAATCGCGGTACATTTTCGCGCTCGACATTTCTTGACGCCACGCCGCGTGCAAACTACGGATTAGTTTTTCCGATTTGCCATTTTCCATTTGCTATTCGCCATTCGCCATTCGCCATTCGCTATTGTTTCCGATACCATTCCAGCGTTCGCCGCAATCCTTCGCGCACGTCAATCGCCGGCGCATACCCCAGGATTTGTTGCGCGCGTCCCAGGTCGGCGTGCGAGTGGCGCACGTCGCCCGGGCGTTCGGGTCCATAATTCGCCGCGAGGTTCTGCCCGGTCAATTCGTTCAACATCACGATGATTTGATTGAGCGTCGTGCGTTGTCCGAACGCAATGTTGATGACCGGCGATCCTTCGATGGTCGCGTCGGCGGCAAGCAGATTCGCCTGCACCGCGTTTTCGACGTACGTGAAATCGCGCGATTGCTCCCCGTCGCCGTTCACCGGGTACGGTTTGCCCGCGAGCGCGCACGTCACAAATTTCGCGACGACGCCGGCGTACTGCGTTGTCGGGTCTTGGCGCGGACCGAACACGTTGAAATAACGCAACGAGACGGTCGAGAGTCCGTACAACTGCGTGAACGTGCGCGCGTACAACTCGCCCGTGAGCTTGGACACCGCGTACGGCGAGAGCGGCTCGGACGGCATCGTCTCGACCTTGGGCAAGGTCGGCGTGTTGCCGTACGCGGACGACGACGCGCCGTAGACGACGCGTCGCACTCCCTCATCGCGCGCGGCGACGAGAATGTTGAGCGTGCCGGTAATGTTGACCTCGTTGCTTTCGAGCGGATTCTTGACCGAGCGCGCCACCGACGGCAGCGCGGCGAGATGAAACACGACGTCCACTTTACGCATCACGCTGTGAATCGTCGTGAGGTTTCGCACGTCACCTTCGACGAGATGAATCTGGTTGAGGACGCGCGCCAAATTGTCGCGTCGTCCGGTCGCGAGATTGTCGAGCACAGTCACTTCGTACCCGCGCGCGAGCAATCCTTCGACGAGATGCGATCCAATAAACCCGGCTCCGCCGGTCACCAGTGCGCGTTGCATAGGAATCTCCGATTTTCGATTTTGGATTTCAGATTTCAGATTTCAGATTTCAGATTGCGGATTGAAAATCAGAAATCAGAAATCCCAAATCACTTTCCCCAGTCCCGATCGTACAGAAAATCCGTGCCAATCGTGCGCGCGCTAAGCTTGGGCACGGGCGGCGTGACGCGCTTGAACTGATTGCGTTGCACCAATTCCGCCACGCGCCGCACGACGCGCGCGTCGAAACCCAGGTCAATCACCTCTTCGACATAGCGGCGTTCGTCAATCAACCGATACAAAACCGCGTCCGCCTCGTCATACGTGAAACCCAGCTCGCCTTCGTCGGTTTGCCCTTGCCACAAATCCGCACTCGGCGCTTTGGCGATGATCGCATCCGGCACGCCGACCGCGCGTGCGAGTTGACGCACCTGGCATTTGTAGAGATCGGCGAGCGGCTGAATCGCGGCGGCATTGTCGCCGAACTGGGTCGTGTAACCCAGGAGCGCCTCGGTCTTGTTCGACGTGCCAAGCACGAGCGCGTGAAATTCTTCCGACTGGTCGTACAGCACGATCATCCGTTGGCGCGCCATCACGTTGCCGCGCCGTCGCACGTCTTCGCCGGCGAATTGCGCGAGGTACGGCTCGACCATCGGCGTGATTTCGACGACACGCGTCGCGATGCCGAGTTGTTGTGCGACGAGTTCGCCGTCCGCGCGGCTCTGCGGATCGCTCGTGCGGTACGGCATCAACACGCCGAGGACGTTCGCCGCACCGAGCGCCTCGACCGCGAGATACGCCGAGAGCGACGAATCAATTCCGCCGGACAGACCGATGACGCCGCGCGCGAATCCGACACGCGTGATTTCTTCGCGAATAAAGCGCACGATGATCTTGCGCGCGAGCGTGGTGTTGATTTCGAGTGGCTCTAAAGAATTTATCATGTTTGATACATTGTGCAGAGGAACTGGGGAGCAAGGGAGCAAGGGTGAAGACTTGTACTCTCCCCTGCACCTCTGCGCCTCTGCGCTCTTGCGAATTAATCGTCCAGCTCCGACTTGGCGATGCGCCCCAATTCGTGCCGCACCAACTCGCGTTGTTCATCGCGCAGCGTGGGCAATCGCAAACGCGCGCGGCGCAACGCGTCCGTGTCCACCTCGACGACGATGAGCGCGTCTTCAAAGTGCGGCGCGGCGGCAATCGTTTCCCCGTCGGGACCGATCACACAACTGCCGCCCCAAAACGCGATGCCGTCCTCGTTGCCGACTCGATTCGAAAAGATTACGATCGTCGTCAAGATCTCCGCGTAGGTTCGCAAGAAATTATTGACCGTCGCGGCGTTCGCCACTTCGGGACGCGTCGAAATGCCATAGCCCGGACTCGCCGAGAGGTCAATCAAAATATCCGCGCCGTCCTGCCACAACACGTACGGCGTCGAGAGATGCCACGCGTCTTCGCAAATCGCGATGCCGGCGCGACCAAAGCGCGTGTCGAACGCGCGCATCGCGTTGCCCGGCGCGAAAAAACGTCCGTCGTCGAACAACCGGTACGTCGGCAAATAAATTTTGCGATGCACGTGCACGACGCGTCGTTCGGATAGGTATGCGCCGGCGATATAGTACCGATGCCGCGCATCCTCTTCGACAAAGCCCACCGCAATGTCCAGGTCGCGGCTTGCCGCAATGAGCGGCGCAAAACGCGGATCGTCCAGCGTCGGACGCACGGCGACGTGCGGCACCAGGTCTTTGAGATAGTAGCCGGTCAACGCGAGTTCCGGCAAGACGACCAGGTCGGCATGGAGCGAGCGACTTGCTTCAATCAGGTTGAGGATCTGTCCGAGGTTCGCGTTCACGTCGCCGAGGCGCGGCGCAAACTGAGGCAATGCAACTTTGAATTTCATGTTCCATCTTGTCGCGGTGCGCGAGCGACGCGCCGCGACGTTCGATTAATTTTCGCGCGCGGGCAATTCGATGTGAATGAGTGTCCCTTTGCCCGGCGCAGTTTCGAGCGCGAACGTGCCGCCGGCGCGTTCGGCGCGCTCGCGCATTTGCACCAAGCCCACGCTCCCGCGCGCGCGCGCGGCTTTGGTCGCCTGCGCCAAATCAAAACCGCGTCCATCGTCGCGCACCGTCAGCGCGGCGATGCCGTCGCGCAGAGCCAGCGTGACCCAGGCGTGCTTGGCGCGCGCATGTTTGCGAATGTTGTTCAACGTTTCCTGGGTCAGCCGAAACAACGCGGTTTCTAGTTTGGGCGACAGACCGGTCCACGTGCCTTCGGTTTCCAACTGAACATCAATTTCGTTCGCCGCGCCGAATTCCTTGGCGAATTTCTGGATCGCCGGCAAAAAGCCGATCGCTTCGATGTCGAGCGGGCGCAGCGCGAAAATGATGCGGCGCACGTCGCGCAAATCGCGCCGCAGTTGATTCGACACTTCGCGCAGTTCGCCTTTCAGTTCCTTGTCTTTGCCCTGACTGAGCAAGCGTTCCGCCACGCCGGTTTTCATCACGAGGAACGCCAGGTCTTGCGCGACGCCGTCGTGAATTTCGCGCGCGATGCGCGTGCGTTCTTCGGTGATGCTGGCTTCTTCCGAGCGCGCGTACAACTGCGCGTTCCGCACGATCAACGCGGTCGCGCTCGCGAGGTACGACAACAAGTCCACGTGCTCGGAGTGAAAGCCGCCGGTGACCGACGACCGCGCGAGCACGATCGCGCCCTCGGCGCGCGCGCCGGTCATCATCGGCACGCCGATCAACGCTTGCTGCTGGGTCGGATCGGTGAGCACGCGCGCTAATCCTTCGCCGACAACCGCATTCGCAAAGTCGGGATCCGTCTCCGCGCCGCGTGCGACCCAGGGTTCGATGCGCGCCTCATCCGGGTTCCGCAAAAAAATCGCGCCGCGTTCCGCGTCGCACGCGTCCATCATTTCGTTGAGCAAGCGGTCGAGCGTTTCCTTCAAGTTGGAATCCGCGCGCACGGCGCGATCCAATTCGCGGTACGCCATTTTTTCGCGCGCGCGCAAACGATGCGATTCAATCGCCGCGCCGGCTGTGTGCGCGAGCGTGCGTAACAAGCCCAGGCGTTCGGCGCTCGGCGCTTCGGGCGATTGCAGCCACGCGATCAGCGCGCCGAGGTTGCGTTCGCCATGCCGGAGCGGAATCACGAACCAGCCGGTCTGCGCCTCGCAGTGAAATCCTTCGACGACCTGTTCGTACAAATCCGTCGGCACCTGAGACACATCGAGACCGAGCGTCTTTAAACCCGCGCCGAGCATTTCATCGGCAAGCCACAGCGCCGCGCCGCGCGCGTTGAGCAAATCCACCGGCGCGCTCAACAACGTCGCGACCGTTTCGTCCAAATCTACTGCGCGCGCGAGGCGCTGGCTCAGGTCGTTGAGGCGTTTGAGTTGATTGAACCAACGCGCTTGTTCGATGGCAATCGCGGCTTGGCTGACGAACACGGTCGCCAGTTCGAGGTCGCCGTGCGTGAACGGATCGTTGCCATGATTGCGTGACAGATTGAGCACGCCGATCACCTGCCCGCGCGCGAGCATCGGCAACGACAACGCCGAAAGGATGTGCGGTTTCGCCATCATCTTGCGAATGTCCGGCTCGAGCGGCAATCCTTCCGCGATCATCATCGGTTCGCCGCTTTGCGCCACGCGCGCGGCGATGCTATTGCCGAGCGCGCTGCGTTCCGTCCCCACGATGTCGGGCGGCAAACCGGCGGCGGCGGCGATGTGCAATTCGCGCCGATCCTCGTCGAGCAACATGAGCGAAACGGTTTCGGCTTTCGTTTCGCGTTTGATCGTCGCGACGACGAGATCGAGCACGTCTTTCAGGTCGAGCGTGCCCATGAACGCGCGCGACAATTCGTACAGCGGCACGAGCGCGCGCAAGCGCGCGTTCTCGCGGCGCAGTTTTTCTTGTTCGAGCGCGTTGACAATCGCGGCAAGGAGTTGTTCGGGGACGACTGGCTTGACGAGGAAACCGACAAACCCGGCGCGCAACGCGTCGAGCGCGAGTTCCCAGGTGCTGTGCCCGGTGATGACGATGCCAGCCAGGTCGGGCAGCAAGCCGCGCGCTTGCTCGAACACCTGGATGCCGGATTGGTCGGGCAAGAAAATGTCCGCGATGAGTAGATCGAACGCTTCGCGTCGCGCCAAGACGAGCGCGTCCGCGCCGGTGGCGGCAGATTGAACACGATAGCCGGCATCGGCGAGAATGCGCGTGGTCTCGGCGCGCAACTCGGCGTGATCTTCGAGCAGCAGAATTTTCTCTTTCGGCATCGGTTGCAAGTATATGCGTAATCACAGCGTTTGGCAAGCATCGCGCGCGCAACCCGCGCGCCGCACCGATTCAATATTGCCCCACGCGCCGCGCGCAATCGGTTGACAAAATTTGGAAAGATGACTATATTATTTATGCAAACGTTTGCACTGTTTCTCCCCACATAAACTAGTCCGTTTCGAAATCTTTACGCAAACTTGACCCAACTTTCAACGTATGTTAGTCTGTTCTTTACATTGAACGAGTACGATCTCGAACACCCCAACACGTGTGTGTTGGGCAGATTCTCAAGGAAGAGAGTATGGCAACTCAGACCGCACCTACCACCCACACCATCGGCGCAACCAGCCAGCGCACCAACGCGCGCATTCGCAACCTAAAAAACTTTGGCGTGGCGATGGTGTTCCTGGCTCCCTCACTCGTGATCTTTGTCTCGTTTGTTTTCATTCCGCTCCTCAAGACGATCCAACTCAGTTTCTTTTTGACGGATCCAATTGGACGGATGGCGGCATTCGCGGGATTCGAAAACTATGAGCGCATTTTGGGCGACAAGGACTTGTGGAATAGTCTAAACGTCTCGCTGATGTTCGCGCTCTACGTCGTGCCGGCGACGATGATCCTGTCCTTGTTCTTCGCGACGCTCGCCAATTTTCAACTTAGAGGCATCAGCGTCTTTCGCGTGATCTTTTCTTCGACGATTGCCGTGTCGGGCGCGACCGCCTCGCTGATTTTCTTGTTCCTATTCCATCCGGCGATTGGCATCTTTAACTACGTGCTCGACCTCGCACACCTGCCGCGCGTCCAATGGCTCACCGGCACCGCCACCGCGTTGCTCTCGGTTTCGATGGTCACCGTGTGGCTGAACATTGGCTTCAACACGGTCCTCTTTCTCGCCGCGATGCAGGGCATTTCCCAGGAACTGTACGAAAGCGCGACGATTGACGGCGCGGGTTTTTGGCAATCGTTCCGCCACATCACCATTCCGCTAATTTCGCCGACGCTCTTTTTCCTCATCATCGTCTCGACGCTGGGCGCGCTCCAAACGTTTACGCAAATCAACGTGATGACCCGCGGCGGTCCGATAGATTCGACGAATGTGATCGTGTATTTGATCTACCGCGCGTTCTACTTTAACGGGCAGTACGGTATCGCCGGCGCGATGTCGGTCGTCCTGTTCCTGATCATGCTCGTGTTCACGATTCTGCAATTCGGCGTGCTGGAACGGAGGGTGCATTACTCATGAACGAGTCTACTCCACGCTATCCGCTCGTCCAAAAAATTTTCTTGTACGCGTTGCTCGTGTTGATGGCGGTTTTCGTCCTGTTCCCGTTGTATCAAGCCCTCATCACGAGTCTAGGCACCGAAGCCGACGTGTCGAACTATCCGCCCAAGTTGTTGCCAACGGGATTTCGCTTCCAGAATTTCGTAGATGCGAACAATATGGCGCCCATCCTGCGCTATTTGCTCAACAGTCTGATCCAGTCGTCCACGGTGATGATCTCCCACTTGGTGATGGCGAGTTTGGCGGCGTACGCGTTCGCGTTCATTGATTTCAAGTACAAGAACTTTTTCTTCCTGTTGTTTCTTTCCACGCAAATGATTCCGTGGGAAGCGACGATTATTCCGAATTACATGACCATCGTGAACGATCTGAAACTCAAAGACACGTACCTGGGTTTGACGTTGCCGTACCTGGCAACGGCGTACGGCACCTTCCTCGTGCGTCAATTTTTCATGTCCATTCCCAAAGACTTGCACGATGCGGCAAGGATTGATGGGTGTGGTCGTCTTCGTTTTCTGATCACGATTGCGGTGCCGCTGGCGCGTCCCGCGTTGGGGACGCTCGCCGTGTATAGTTTTCTGACGACGTACAATCAATATCTGTGGCCCCTGCTCGTCACCAACAACAAGGACATGCGCACGGTGCAAATCGGGCTTGCCCTCTTGCAAGACCAGGAACGCTTTCTGTGGAATGTCGTTCTCGCCGGCGTCGTCATGATCTTGACTCCAACCATTATCCTGTTCATCGCCGGCAATCGGCAATTGATTCGCGGTCTCGCCGCCGGCGCAGTGAAAGGATAACCCAGTTCCCTCAATTCTCCATCAAAAGGAAGCAAGGGAAATGAGGGAAATGAGGGAAATAAGGGAACTTTGTAACGATGAAATCCATTCGCATCCATCAACACGGCGGTCTCGACGCTCTCAAACTTGATGAGGTCGCCAAACCGGAACCGGGCAACGGCGACGTGCGCGTCAAGATCGAAGCGGTGGGGATCAACTATGTGGATACGTACCAACGCGTGGGGCTGTACAAACCACCGCTACCGTTCACGCTCGGGCAAGAAGCCGCGGGGGTGGTGGACGCGGTCGGCGCGAGTGTGACCGACCTCAAGCCGGGTGATCGCGTGGCGTACACCTCCGTGCTGGGATCGTACGCCGAATTCGCGGTGATTCCGGCGTGGCGCGCGGTGCCGGTTCCCAGCAGCATCACGGCTGAACAAGCCGCGGCGTTGATGTTGCAGGGAATGACCGCGCACTATCTCGCGTTCGATACATTTCCGCTCAAACCCGGCGACACGGCGCTCGTGCATGCGGCGGCAGGCGGCGTCGGCGCGTTGCTCGTGCAAATCGCCAAGCAATGCGGCGCGCGCGTCATTGGCACTACCTCGACGGAAGAAAAGGCGCGCGTTGCCAAACAAGCCGGCGCGGACACGGTCATCAATTACGCGCAAAACGATTTCGAAGTCGAGGTCAAACGCCTGACCGATGGCAAGGGCGTGGACGTCGTGTATGATTCGGTCGGCAAGACCACCTTCGATAAAAGTCTGAACTGCCTGCGCCCGCGTGGTTATCTGGTCCTGTACGGTCAAGCCAGCGGACCCGTCGCGCCGCTCGATCCCCAAATTCTCAATGCGAAAGGGTCGCTCTTTCTCACGCGTCCGACGCTCGCGCATTATACCGCCACGCGCGCCGAGATTCTGCGCCGCGCGAATGATTTGTTTGCGTGGATGCAGTCTGGCAAACTGAACGTCCAAATCGCGAAAACATTTCCACTCGTCAACGCCGCCGACGCGCACGCATTCCTCGAAAGCCGCGCGGCGATCGGCAAAGTGTTACTCATCCCATAACTTACAAGGAGGTGCTCACTCCAAACAGCTACACCAGTACGCCTAAACTACTCGTGGGTAGCATAGCCGAGACGCTATGCTTCTAAATGATTCTCTCAAGGAGGAGAAGAGAAAATGAAACGTTGGATGTTGATTAGTGCGTTGCTCGTCGTGTTGGCGCTCGTCGTTGCCTGCGCCGCACCCGCTGAACCGACCAAAGCGCCTGCCGCACCCGCGGCAACCAGCGCACCCGCGGCTGCCACGAGCGCGCCTGCCGCCGCGTCAGCCAAGTTCGCGTTCTGGCATTCGATGGGTGGCACGAACGGCGAAGCGATTGCCGAAATGATGAAACGCTTCAACGCGGTGCAAAACAAGTGCGTCGGCGAAGCGGTGTTCCAGGGATCGTACGACGATTCGCTCAACAAGTTGAAAGCCGGCTTGCAATCGAAAGACGTGCCGGCGGTCGTGCAACAGTTCGATCTCGCGACCCAGGTTTTGGTTGACCTGCAAGTGATCGCGCCGATGCAGGATTTCATTGACAAAGACAAGTTCGACCTGAAGGACTTTGAGCAGAACGTGCTCGCGTACTACTCGGTCGGCGGTAGACTGTACGGCATGCCGTACAACACCTCGAACCCGATGCTCTACTACAACAAGGACGCGTTCAAAGCCGCGGGTCTCGATCCGAACAAACCGCCGCGCACCTACGCCGAAGTGCTGGACTATGCCAAAAAGCTGACCAAGAAAGGCGCGGATGGCAAGGTCGCGATGTACGGTTACTCGATGGCGATCTATGGCTGGTTCTTTGAACAACTCCTCGCCGCGTCGGGTGGATTGTACCTCGACAACGGCAACGGGCGCGATGCGCGCGCGACGAAAGCCACGTTCAACTCGCCCGAAGGCGTCAAGATTTTGCAGTGGTGGAAAGAAGGGTACGACGCGGGTGTCTTCGGTAACTTTGGTCGCCCGACTGCGGACACGCAAAAGGCGTTCGACGCCCAACAGACCGCGATGATGATCGAATCCACCGCTGGTTTGCGCTCGCGCCTCAATGCGGCACAGGGCAAATTCGAACTCGGCACCGGTTTCTTGCCGCGTCCCGATGAAGCCGCGTTCCAAAAAGCCGGCACGATCATCGGCGGCGCGTCCGTCTACATCATGAAAGATCGCCCCGCCGCGGAACAAGGTTGCGCGTGGGAATTCGTCAAGTTCACCGTCTCGCCGGAAATCCAGGCGTACTGGCACACCGCGAGCGGCTACTATCCGGTCACTAAGAAATCCTACGACGTGAAAGAAGACCAGGAATGGGTCGCCAAGTATCCGCAATTCAAGACCGCGGTGGATCAACTGCACGCCGCGCCGAACAACCGCTTTACGCAAGGCGCGTTGACCGGCGTAATGCCCGCGGCACGCCAACGGACTGAACTCGCGATCGAGGAAGTGATCGCTGCCAAGTCAACGCCACAACAGGCGCTCGATGCGGCGGCAAACGATGTCACCAAACTGATCACCGATTACAACAAGACCGCACCAAAGTAAACACACAGACCTGGAAGGTCTCGGAGACCTTCCAGGTTTTTTTATCAGAGTCGAAGATGAAACAAACATTTTTGTTCGCTCTCGCGCTCGCGTTCGCGCTCGCCGCGTGCAACGCACCAACTCCCGCCCCAACTCCTACCGCGAATGTCGGCGCGATCCTCACCGCGACCGCGCCACAAAAACCTGGGTCGCCTGCCGCGCCATCGGTTGCGCCATTCTCGAGCAAAGCGCTAATCGTCGCGCATCGCGGCGGCGCGGCATTGATGCCGGAGAACACACTCGCGGCATTCGAGAACGCGCTCAAGCTCGGCGTGGATCAAGTTGAGACGGATACGCATCTCAGCAAAGATGGCGAAGTGATCATCATGCACGATCCAAACGTGGCGACCACGACGAACGGTTCGGGACAGATCAGCGACATGACGCTCGCCGAACTCAAAAAACTGAACGCGGCGGCGAAGAATGCCAAAGGCGGCGTCACGCAACAAGAAATCCCGACGCTCGCGCAAGTACTCGACATGGTAAAGGGCAAGTCCGGCATCCAAATCGAAATCAAAGTGAACGCCGGCAACACGCGCTATCCCGGCATCGAGAAAAAAGTGATTGACCTCGTCAACGCGCGCGGCATGACGAATGATGCCATCATCATCTCGTTCGATTTCCCGACGCTCAAGCAAGTCAAGGCGCTCGACGCGCGCATCAAGACCGGCGCGATTGTGGATGCGCGCTGGTTCACGACGCGGGCGACGTTGACGCCGGATCAAATCGTCGCCGAAATCATCGAGACGACTGGCGCGGATTTTTTTATGCCGAATTCGACGCCTGTGACCGAAGCGTTGGTGCGCGCGGTTCACGCGCGCGGATTGAAAATCGGTACGTGGACGGTCAACTCTGCCGGCGAAATGAAACGCCTGGCGGATTGGGGCGTGGATGGCATCACGACGAACAACCCGGATGTGTTGAAAAGCGTGTTGGGCAGATAGGGAATTTGGATGCACCACTGAGGACACAGAGAGCACAGAGAAAGAAATAGTTCACAACTCTGTGACCTCTGTGTCCTCAGTGGTGGAAATGACAACCGCGCTTGCCGCGCCAACGGTCGGCGCGGTTTTCTTTTTTCGCGAAACGGCGCGACAATTATGCCAGGAATTGGCATAAACCTGCCATAGATTGTTGTCAGATGAAGGGAAATTGCGATGGCAAACACCGCCACCCGACTCATCACCTTGCTGATGTTGCTCCAACGTCAGCCGAACCAAAAAGCGTCCGACCTCGCGGAAGAACTCGGCGTCTCGGTGCGCTCGCTGCATCGCTACATCGCGATGCTCGACGAGATGGGCATTCCGATCTATTCCGAGCGCGGACCGTACGGCGGATTTTCACTCGTGCGCGGCTACAAGATGCCGCCGCTCGTCTTTTCGCCGGAGGAAGCGGTCGCGGTGTACCTCGGCACGAGTCTGGTGCGCGAGATGTGGGGCAAATTGTACCAAGATGCCGCGCAAGGCGCGCTCGCGAAACTCGAAAACGTTTTGCCGGAAGAACAGCGTCACGAAATCGCGTGGGCGCGGCGAACGCTCGTCACCGCCGGGATGCACCGCGTTCAACTCGATACGCTGATCCCACTGTTGGAAAAATTGCGCCGCGCGATTCACGAGCAGCGCCGCGTGGCGATGGCGTATCGAAAACAAAATCAGCCCGAAGCAGAATCACGCGAGGTGGACCCGTACGCGCTCGTCAATCGGTGGGGCTGGTGGTACGTCATCGGACATTGCCACTTGCGAAACGCGAGTCGCTCGTTTCGCTTGGATCGCATCGGCGAACTCACTCTGCTCGACAAGACGTTTCAGACGCCGGAGCATTTCAACGCGCACGAATTTCTCGCGCAGGCATTCGAATCGGAAACCAAAGTGGAAATGCGTTTGCGCTTTGCACCGGACGCCGCGCTCCTTGCCCAGGACAATCGCGCGTACTGGGACACGCTCGAAGAGCAAAGCGACGGCTCGGTCATCATCACCGCATCCATGCCGGATTTGACCTGGGCGGCGGCGATGACGCTCGGATATGGTCCGATCGTGACCGTACTCGCGCCGGATGAACTGCGCCGCATCGTGCGCGAGTGGGCGAGCGCAATCGCAAAACAATACGAAACCAATCATTGATTTTAACCTTGCGAAGGTTTGGAAACCTTCGCAAGGTTCGACACGGTTTTGGAGGCACGCATGTTCGAGTTACCGGAGTATCTCACGCTCGCCAAACAAATGAACGAAACACTCAAAGGCAAAATCATTCAGCAAGGATGTTTGGGCAACACGCCGCACAAATTCGTCTGGTACAATCGGCGTCCTGCCGAATTTACCGCGCTGACGCAAGCGAAAAAAATTGGCAAGGCGCAAGTCAGGGGCAGGTGGCTCTGTGTCTCGCTCGATCCTGGCTACGTGTTAGTGCTGGGAGAATGCGGCGGCAAGGTGCTCTATCATCCCGCCGATACCAAACCGCCGGACAAGTATCATCTCCGGCTGGAGTTTCAAGACGGTTCGGCGCTCACCGCGACCACGCAGATGTGGGGCGCGATGGAACTGTACGAAAAAGGCAAGGAGCGCCAGCGTCAATACATCAAGGACATGCGAACGACGCCGATTGAGCCAGCGTTTACGTTCGAGTACTTTTGCAAACTGATTGACGCGGCAGTCCAAGTGGAGAAGACGAGCGCGAAAGGATTGTTGACCCAGAATCAACTCATCCCAGGTCTGGGGAACGCGATCGCGCAGGACATTCTTTTCAACGCGCGCCTCCATCCCAAACATTCGATTGACGAACTAACCAAGCGCCAAACGCGACAACTGTACAACGCGATTCTCAAAACGGTGGGGCAAGTGACCCAGCAAGGCGGTCGCTACGACGAATTGGATCTCTATGGCAAGCCGGGTAAGTACGTCCGCTTGATGGACAAGCACGCGCCAGAGCGTCCTTGTCCGGGATGCGGCGGACCGATTCAAAAGATTCAGTACTTGGGCGGGGCGTGTTACTTTTGCGCGAACTGCCAGGAATAAATTGGAGAGCAAATGAAAAAAATTATTCTGATCGTCGTGTTCGTTTTGTTCGTAGTGATCGTGGCGGGTGGTGTGTGGTTTTGGTTCGCGCTGCAACAACCGTTGTACGAACCGGGGATGGCGCGCGCAATCAAGAATCTTCAGCCACCGCCTCAAACTGTCGGCAAAGATTTTTGGAATGTCGAAGGCGACATCAAGTTGTATCACTATGCCGACGGCGCGGGCGCGAACGTGCTCGTCGTTCACGGCGGACCTGGCGCACCAATTGCAAAACCGTTGCCCGGTCTCGCGCGGCTGAACGCGAATTACAAATTTCATTACTACGATCAACGCGGTTGCGGCAAATCGTCGCGTCCCATCGAAAAATTTTCGTCGTCGAACTATTACGAAAATATGCAGACGCTCGACAAGACACTCGGACTGGGCGCGCAGATCGCGGACATCGAACGCATCCGGCAAATCCTGGGCGACGAAAAAATCATTCTCGTCGGTCACTCGTTCGGCGGATTTCTCGCCTCCCTCTATGCCGCCGAATTTCCCGAACATGTGCGCGCATTGATCCTGGTCGCGCCGGCGGAACTGTTGGTGATGCCGCCGGAGAGCGGCGGCTTGTTCGAGCAGATCAAGCCACTCTTGCCGGACGCAATGAAGGCGGAGTACGACGCGTACATGAAACGCTATCTCGATTTCGGCGCGCTCTTTTCCAAAACCGAAACCGAACTCGTATCGCTCAACGCGGAATTCGCGCGCTACTATTCCGTCGCCGCGCAACGCAAGGGATTCACCTTGCCGCCGGAAAATTCATCCGCCGATGCGGGCGGCTGGATGACGTACGCGATGTACATGAGCATGGGCTTGCGCCACGATTATCGCGCGGCGCTCAAACCCGTGACCGCGCCCGTGTTGGTGCTGCACGGCGCGAACGACCTGCAACCGGAGCAGGCGACGCGCATGTACGCGGACGCGTTTCCGCGCGCGGAATTTCGCATCATTCAAAACGCCGGTCACTTTGCAATCAGCGATCAACCCGAGGAATTCGCGCGCGTCGTGCGCGAGTTCTTGGGGAAATAAAAGGAGGAAATGAAATGACGTACCAATGTGAACTCAAAGAACAGTCTGCGCAACCCGCGCTGTCTATCCGCACGCACGCGGCAGTGCAGGATTTACCGCAGGTGCTCGGCAAGGCGTACAGCGCGATCATGCAGTACCTGGGCGAGGTGGGCGAGCAACCGGCGGGGATGCCGTTCGCGGCGTACTATAACATGGACATGCAGAATCTCGACATTGAAGCCGGCTTTCCGGTCGCGCGCAAAATCGCGGGCAAGGGCGAGATTCAGGCGAGCGAATTTCCCGGCGGCAAACTCGCGAGCACCGTCCACATCGGACCGTACGAACAAATGGCGCCGGCGTACAAAGCACTGACCCAATGGATCAAGGCGAACGGCTACGAAGCGACGGGTGTCGCGTATGAAGTTTACTTTAGCGAACCTGAAACGCCGCCGCAAGAAATCAAAACAGAGATCGTGTTCCCGCTCAAGTAAAAATGAGATTTGCCTGACCGGTGTTCACGCGCCGGTCAGGTCAATCGTTTGGTTTTATCCCCCGGCTTCGCCAATGAGAAAACTGATCAGCAAAACCGTCAACACCCACGCGGTAATTGCGACGTAGAGCCAATCGCGTTCGGTCACAAACGCGATCACCGACACGACGACCCGCATCACCGGAATCGCAATCAGCACGAGCAAGCCCAGTGTAATGATCGCATACGGTTTGAACACAAGCACGCCTTGCGCCACATCACTGGGCGTGTTGGGAAAATCCGGTCGGACGTGATAGGCGACAATGCTATCGAGATCGTCCAAGCGAATCGCGTGGTAGCCGGTATTGCCCGTCACAAGCACGCTGCCAATGCCCGCCAGCAAAATAATGAAACTGAGTATGACTCCCCAGCGCAACAAGCGCGCGATGAAAAGCTCGACGCGCAGAGTTTGCGCGTCGCGGGTGGCTTCGAGTTGAGTTTCTTGCATATTACCCGTCCCTAAAATCCCAGTCCCTTGACAAGCATCTGCAACGCCGTGAAGACCAGCACCAGGATGAACACGCGGCGAATCAGCGTGCTCCGCGCGCGCATCATCAGCCGCGTGCCGAGCGTCGCGCCGATCAGCACGCCCATCGCGACCGGCGCGGCGATGAACGGATTGATATCGCCGCGAATGAAATAGACGCCCGCGCTCGCCGCCGCGGTCACGCCAATCATCAAGTTGCTCGTCGCCGTCGAAACTTTGAGCGGCAGTCTCATCGCCATGTCCATCGCCGGTACTTTGAGCACGCCGCTTCCAATGCCAAGCAATCCAGACACGGCGCCGGCGACCAGCATCAACGGCAAACCGTAACGCGCGCCGCGCACGTTGTACGTCACCTGCCGATTCAACGCGGTGTCAAAGTACGAACTGCCCAGGTTCAGAAAATTGGCGAGCGGACCCATCTCCACACCGGTCGGCAATTCGGCGTTGCGTCGGCGAAACATCGCGTACGCGGAATAGAGCAACACGACGCCGAACACGATGAACAATCCCGGTCCGCCGATGTACCCAGCAATCAACGCGCCGAGAATCGCGCCGGTTGTCGTCGCGATTTCGAGAAACATCGCGACGCGGATATTCGAAACCCCGTCGCGCAAGTACGCCGCCGCCGCGCCGGATGACGTCGCGATCACCGAGACGATGCTCGCGCCAATCGCGTAATGAATATTGATGCCGAGCACAAGCGTGAGCACCGGCACGAGGATGACGCCGCCGCCCAAACCGAGCAACGCGCCAAAAATTCCAGCGCCAATCGAAACGAAAAATGTTTCAGCCAAAAACAGGATTGCTGTCATATTGAACTTCGGTTAGTTCGCTACGCAACCCAGCTCTCGCTAGCCCGCGTGTTTGAACCCAGTTTCTTGCATCGTCAACGGCGGGAGGTCGCCCTCGTGCAAAACCACTGCGTCCAGAACTTGGCCGGTAACGATCACCGAATCGCCCGCCGGCAATTCGCCGACAATGCGACACTCGACATAGCCCAGCGTCTCTTCGAGAATCGGACAACCCGTCAGCGCGCTTGGATGCCTGCGCACATTTTTGAGTTTGTCCGGCACGGTGCGCGACGACCGACCGAGCATCCCGGCAAACTCGCGTTGTCCAGTCGCTAGGACATGCACAACAAAGTAACCGCCGCCGCGCATCAACGCGAGCGTGCGTGCGTCGCGCTCGACCGAAATCATCACCATCGGCGGATCGAACGAACATTGCGCGAGCCAGTTCGCAAGAAACGCGTTGCTCGCGCCGTTGTGCTGCGCCGAAACCGCATACATACCGTACGTGAACTGGCGCAAAATTTTTTGTCGCGTCTTGAAATCCATCTCCGTTCCTCATTCGCAAATTCGATGTTTCACTTGCAACGTTCGCATTATACTCCAATTGGACACATTCCGCGCATAAAAAAATCCGTAAGCGCGAGCGACCGCGCAGTTTTGTTTTTACCGCTGGGCTTGCTTGGTTGGCGAACTGGGCGCGATGTGATAAAATGCGATCATCATGAAAACTCCGTTCGGTCAAGAGTGCAAATATTATTACGCGGACTATTATCGCGGCAAGAATACGCAAGAGTGCCGCATGATCGCGGCGAATCCGGACTCGGCGCCGTGGAATCCTGCGCTGTGCAAAACGTGTCCCGCGCCAAAATTCTTGCGCGCGAACGCGTGCCCCAACCTCGTCTTTCGTGGACGCGTCGCCAAATCGTTTTTCGGTTTGTTGCGCCAAGTTAAAGTCGAAGCGGGCTGTCGCGAGTATCGCGTGCAAGTAGATCAGCTGCAAGTCGGCTGCGGCAAATGCCATCTGCACAAACCGTAACGCAAGTTTCCAATTTGCGCGTAAAAGGAAAAAGGATGAGTGTAACTGTTTTGCTCGGCGGCGCGGCGTTGCTGATTTTTTGGGGCGTGTGGGGGATTGCCGCGAAATTCGCAGCGCAACAAGTCGGGATGCAAGCGTTGATCTGGAGCCAGGTCGCGTCGCTCGGAATGTTTCCGCTCTACTTTGTGTTCTTCAAAGATATGTTGCCCGTCGAGTGGAAAATCAACGGGATCGCGTGGGCGTTGGTCAGCGGCGCGCTCGGCGTGGCGGGCACAGCAGTATTGTTTTTGCTTTTGCGGCACGCGCCAGTCAGTCTGGTCGTTCCGATTTCGGCGTTGTATCCGGTCGTCACAGTCGCGTTGGCGTACGTGTTTCTGCATGAAGAGATGTCGCCGATGCGAATTGCGGGAGTGGTGTGCGCAGTGGCGGCAGTGTGGTTGCTGACCGCGTAAAGTGAGGTGGCGATGCGACCAATGGTTCGTGATTTGCTTGCCCAACGTAAACCGATTCTCTACGACGGCGCGACGACAACGGTGTTGCGCTCGATGGGACTCGCGCCCAACAGCGCGGCGGAATCCTGGGTGATGGAAAATGGCGCGCAGATTTTCGCCGTCGCGCAATCGTACGTGAACGCCGGCGCGCAAATCATCATGACGTGCACGACCGGCGGCACAGAATTCGCCTTACGCGCGTCCGGAATTTCCACGTCGGTGTACGACCTGAATCAACGCGCGGCAGAAATCGCAAGGCAAGCGGCGGGCGATAGCGCGCTCGTCGCCGGCGCGCTCGGTTCGCTCGGCAATCTCGCGCTGCAAATGCAGACGCTGACCTACGCCGAAGCAGTGCGCCAGTACGGCGATCAAGCCAGCGCGCTCGTCGAAGGCGGCGCGGATCTTTTGCACATTGAAACGATGAGCGACATGCAAGAAACGCGCGCCGCCATCGAAGGCGTGCGCCGCGTAACCGATCTGCCGATCTTCGTCACGCTGTCGTTCGACACGCAAGGTCGCACCGCGCTTGGTCTGCCGCCCGACATTGGCGCGCAATTTCTGGTTGAACTGGGCGTGGACGCCATCGGCGCGAATTGCGGACGCGGACCCGAGGCGCTCGCCGCGATTCTGCGTGAGATGCGTCGCGCCGACGCCAAGATTCCGCTCATCGCCAAGCCGAACACTGGCGAACCGGATACCCAGTCCGGCAAACCGCCCATCGCGATGCCGCCTTTGCAATTTGCGAACTGGGCGCGTGAATGGATTCGCGCGTCGGCGAAAATTATCGGCGGCTGTTGTGGCACGACTCCTCAGCACATCGCCGCGCTCAAACAAATAATTGCTGGAAATTGAGTTTCTTTTCCTGGCTAGAGTGACGAATCGCGTGCTCCGTCTCGTTGAAACTATCTTGCTTCAATCGCGCACGCGATTTGTTTTTTCGAGCGTGCCCGGCATCACGCCGCCAATCTACGCGTGCTGCGTGGCGGAGGGCGCGGGCGCGCTCGTGAATCCTGGTTTTCAAATTCGATATACTGGGCACGGTCATTAATTGCGCTTTTTGGTTGTCACCCTGAGCGAAGCGAAGGGTAGCGCAATTCGCTAGTCGCGCGATGCTTCGCTTCGCTCAGCATGACAAATTGGGTGGATATAAAACCGCAGTTTGTGCCCGTTGGCAGTATAGCATCTTGCGTGGGACGCCATTCCGTTCTCGTTGTGTGAGAACAACAGATAACCAGCCCTGCCGAATTTTGCGGATTCGGCAGGGCTGGTTTGATACTGGCGATAGCAGTACGCTTTTCTATTCCACAAATCGTACCGGCTCAGCTACGAGTTGCTTGACCAAGTTCCATCAACAAATGGTAAACGCGGCTGGTAATTACGTTAGCACATAAATCCGCGCACACAACAACGAATTGAGATGAGATTTCTTTACCTTTGCGTTGCCCGCGCGAATCCATCCAGACTCGGCAAAGCGCGAATTAGGGCTTTGTCATTTCGACGAGCGGTTTTTGCGAGGAGAAATCTCGATCCGCGCCAGAAAAAGATTTCTCGCTGCGCTCGAAATGACAGACCGAGGCGACTTGGGCAAAGCCCATAACGCGAATCGCCAAAAATTGTGCGCGCAAGCCAAACGTGATACAATAAACTCGATGGGAGAACCGGTCGAGAATTGGGGCATCGTGGGGCACACGTGGGCAGTGCGCGCACTCGCGCACAGTGTCGCCACCGATCACTTTGCGCACGCGTACTTGTTCACCGGCGCGCACGCCATCGGCAAGACGACGCTCGCCCGCGCGTTCGCACAGGCGCTCGAATGCACCGGCGCGAATCGTCCGTGCGGTCAATGCCCGGCGTGCATCAAGATCGCGCGCGACCGTCATCCCGATGTGCAAATCATCGAGGGCGTGCCGGTCGGCTTCAAGTTCGACGACAAGACCCCGCCGCCTCCGCCGCGCGCGAACGACATCGAACGCCGCACCTTAAAGATTGATCAGATTCGCGTGTTGCAACATCAAATCGCACGCGCGCCGTTTGAAGGACGCTGGCGCGTCATCATTCTGCGCCGCTTTGAAGAAGCGAACGAAGAAGCCGGAAACGCGTTCCTCAAAACGCTCGAAGAACCGCCCAAGCATACGCGCATCATCCTGACCGCGCGCGACCCGCACGTCCTGTTGCCGACCATCGTGTCGCGTTGCCAAACGCTCGCGTTGCGACCGCTCGCGCGTGATGAGGTGGAGAACGCGCTCGTTGCGCGCTGGAACATCGTGCGCGAACGCGCGCATTTAATCGCACGCTTGTCCGGCGGACGCATGGGCTGGGCGGTGCGCGCGAGCGCCGACAGCAAACTGCTCGACACGCGCCGCACGCATCTCGATACGCTCGACACGATTTTACGCGAGGGTCGCGCCGAACGCTTTACGCGCGCGGACAAATTATCCAAGAGCGACGACCTGTTGCAGATGCTCGACGCATGGCTGGGTTGGTGGCGCGATGTCTTGTTGATCCAAAACGGCGACGATACGCGCGTGACGAACATTGATCGCGATCCCTCGTTGCGCGAGTCGGCGACGCGCATCGCGCCAGAGCAAACGCAACGCGCGTTGCAAGCCGTGCGCGCTGCCACGCGTCAGATCCATCAAAACGTCAACACCCGGCTCGCGCTCGAAGTGTTGATGCTTAGTCTGCCGATCAATTGAACTAGTCACTCGGTCAAGCAATTGACCACGCACATAGGAGCACGAAGATGAGTACACTCCAAATCGCTGGCGTGCGCGTAAAACGTCAGCCGCAAATAATGTATTACGACGCGACCGGATACCAAGACTTGCGCATCAACGAATTCGTCATCGTGGATACCGACAAGTGTCGCGAAGCCGCGCGCGTCGTCGCCACGCCGGGACAAATCAAGAATACGCCAGCCGGCACATCGCTGCGTCCGATTCTGCGCCGCGCGACCCCGCTCGATTTGTCGCAGTGGCAACAATTGCGCCTGCACGAAGACGAGGCGCTCGCACAATGCAAGTCGCAGATCGAAAAGCACCACTTGCCCATGCGCCTGCTCTCCGCCGAGTACAACTTTGACGGCAGTCACATCACATTTTATTTTACCGCCGAAGGACGCGTGGATTTTCGCGGACTTGTCAAAGACCTCGCCGCCTTGTTCACCGCGCGCGTCGAGTTGTGGCAGATCGGTCCCCGCGATCGCGCGCGTTTGATCGGCGGACTCGCGCCGTGCGGGCAAGAATTGTGCTGCGAAAAATTTTTGCCGGATTATCCAAAGTCAAGTATCAAGATGGCGAAAGATCAAGACTTGCCGCTCGGTCCGAACGCCGCCGCCGGCATTTGCGGCAGACCGATGTGCTGTCTCGCGTTCGAGCAAGGCGCGTATCAAGAAGCGAAAGGGAAAGTGCCGCGCCTCGGCGCGACAATTGATTGCGAACGCGGGCAAGGTCGCGTGATTGCGCGCAGTGTGTTGAAAGAAAGCGTCACCGTACAATTCGCCGATGGCACGAATGCGACGCTCACCGCGCAAGAGGTGCGCCAGGTCGGACGCGTGGAGCCGAGTGACGGGGACGACGACGAATAAAAAAACGGGGCAATCGCTGGATTGCCCCGTTTCATTTCAACGTCGCCGCGACACGCGAAATTCCATCCGCTTGCCGCTGAATCGTTCCACCACGCGCTCGAGTATCCACAACGTAAACGCGACCACGCCATTCACTGCGACCGCGACGCCCAGCGCGAGCGTCAGCCCGCTGACCATTTGCCGCGCGAACTGCACCAGGTCTGCCGGCACACGCGGCGTCCAACCCAGCAACGCAAACACAACCGCGCTCAAACCCAGGACGGTGATGACCGGTCCCCAGGGTTCGCGATCCGATTGGCTCGGAATCATCGCGGTGCTCACCGCAAAGATCAGATAGAGATCGAGCCAGGTCGTCCAATCGGACGCGTAATCCGCGACGCGATAAAACATCTGGGGCACAGTCAAGCCCGTCTCGGGCCACACGTCAAAGCCCCATCCGGCAATCGCCCAAATCGCGCCGATGCCGACGACGAACGGCGCAATACCGATCAAACTTTCGCGCAACGGATCGGTGCGTTCGATAACCACCGAACCGAGACTGATCTGATTGCCTTTGCTCTTCATCGGCTTGACGCCGAGGTGAATGCCGCTCGTGTTGACCAACAGAATTTTCGCGACGACATAGTGACTGAGTTCGTGCAAAAGAATGCCGGGCAAAAGCAAATAGAACAGTAGTTTGATCGCCCACCCGGAATTGCCGGTCAACATTACAACAAAACCCTGGATGTGGCGGTGCAACCACTGTTGCAGAAAAATCGTCAAGACGAGGACGACGATCAGCGCGACGATGGACATACGCTACGGACGCGCCGCCCGGCAAATCGTGATGAAATCTGCCGCGACCAGACTCGCGCCGCCGACGAGCGCGCCGTCAATGTCCGGCTGCGCGAAAAACTCGGCGACATTTTTCGCGTTGACGCTGCCGCCGTACTGCACGCGCACCGCTTGCGCGGTCGCTTCGTCGTACAACTCGGCGAGCGTACCGCGAATCGTCAAGCCGATGATCGCGTTCGCGCCCGCGCCGCTCGCGGCTTTGCCGGTGCCAATCGCCCAGATCGGTTCGTACGCGATGACGATGCCGCCCGCGGCGTCACGCGCGATATCCTTGAATGCCGCGCGCACCTGCGCGCCGACAACCGCTTGCGTTTGTCCCGCTTCGTTCTGCGCGAGGTTTTCGCCGACGCATACGATCGGCTTGAGATGATGTGCGAGCGCGGCTTGGACTTTGGCGTTCACGCTTTCATCGGTTTCGCCAAAAAATTGGCGGCGTTCCGAGTGACCGATGATCACGTAATCGCACACTTCGTTCAACATCGCCGGCGCGATTTCGCCGGTGTACGCGCCGCTCGCTTTCCAATGCAAGTTCTGTGCGCCCGTGCGAATCGGCGTCCCTTTCACGAGCGCCGCGACCTCCGGAATCGCGATGAACGGCGGGCATAGGACGATTTCGACTTTGCCATCCGCGGCAAGCCGTGATAATTCATCGCGCATCGCGTTGACGAGTTCGCGCGCCTCGGCGATCGTCTTGTTCATTTTCCAGTTACCGGCAACGATCGGTGTTCGCATTGAGACCTCCAGTGAGTCAGTGAGTCAGTGAACAGTAAATACTAAACAGTGAACGGTGAACAGTGAGCAGTGAATAATCTGGCGACTGTTGACTGTTGACTGCTCACTGATTATAGCATTGCCTCTTGAAAAACAAAAAAAACGGACAAACCGTGCGACACAGTTTGCCCGTTGCAAAATTCATGCGATTTACGCCGGTGCGGAGGGCGCGCGTTTCGCTTTTTCTTCTTCGAGCCGCGCCATCAACTCGTCGCGCTTTTTCGCAGCGGCTTCCTTGCCCTCGTCAATCGCCTGTTGCAGACGCGTGCGTTGCTCTTCGAGCACGATGCGGCTGCGTTCCTGCGCTTCGCTCGCGAGCATTTCGGCGCGTTGCCGCGCGCGTTCACTCGTCTCGGTCGCGCGGCTGCGCAGTTCGATACTGCGCTCGCGAATTTGGTCGCGCGTTTCTTCACCGGACTGCGGGGCAAGCAGTAACGCCACAGCCGCGCCAACCACCGTGCCCAGCAAAAAGCCCGTTAGAAATTCCCATCCTCGACTGTCGTTCGACATTGGTCTACTCCCTCCTCCCTGTACGGGAAATGTGATCTCCGCGAGCGCGTTCGTTGGACTCAGCGTCGCATCAAGATACGCAACGCCTGCATCACGCCCGAAGCGAACCCAGATACGCGCACGACCGGGTTCACCAGGTTTTCACTCACGAACACCGTCGTACCGCGCACGGTGCGCGCCGTCTCGTCGGCGGATTCCAGGATCGGCTTGATCTCTTCGCGCAAGAGTTTCGCGAGATTGCGAACTTCCCACACGAGCACGATGAGCACGACGCCGACGATCAACGATTCGACGGCTAACAAAATAATGGCAAGATCGCGGACAAATGCCACAGTCCAACCTCGCTTTCGAACGGGATTATAACATAGTTTGAAAGTGCGCGCAACGCGTCATCGCGATTTGGGTATGCGTCAAGTTTTTGGGTGGTGAAAAAACCTTACGCAGGTTGAACGGCAATCATATTTGATTTGTCGTCAAAACCTTCGCAATGCTTCTCCTCTACTCGGAACGTACCAGGTCTTGGAACGCGCGGCACGCGAGCACACGCGCCATCTCGCGGCGATATTCGACGCTCCCGCGATAATCGCCGCGTGGCGACAGCCCTTCCGCCGCGAGTTTCGCCGCGTCCTGAATGCGCGCGTCGTCGAGCGATTGTCCTTCGAGCGCGTGCTCCATCGCGCGCGCGCGCGTCGCAATGGCGCCAACACCACCCAGGACGATGCGCGTATCGCGCACGACGCCGTTCTCGATGCGCGCCGCCGCGACCGCACTGACAATCGGCTTGTCGCTTGGCGTGCGCGCGACGATGTGCAATGCCGCGCGCGGATTCGTCATCGGCACGGTGATCTCGGTGACGAGCGCCATCATCAAAAGATGTTCGCGCATCGCAAGAAAATCCGCGAACGAAACGGTGCGCGATTCTTTCCGAACGATGATTACCTGGGCATCCAGTGCGAGCAGCGTAACCGCGAGTATTCCATCCGGTTCGCTGATGATCGTCCCGGCAAGTGTCGCCTGATTTCGTAAAATACTCGACGTACTGCGATGCGCGGCTTGCGCGATCACGCCGTTCGCTAGCGCGAGAAGAATCGGCGATTCGTCGAGCGCCGCGAGCGTCGTCGTCGCGCCGAGCGCGATCGCGCCGGATGATTCGCAGATGTACGCGAGACCGAGCGCGCTCAGGTCAACCACCGCGCGCACATCGCGCCGTTGCTCCGCGATCAATTGCGAGCCACCGGCAAGCGCGACCATATCGGGTTGTTGCAACAACGTCAGCGCGTCTTGAAGCGTAGTCGGTTTGTGAATCTGTTGGAGATTGAGCATGGTTATTCAAAATCCCTAACGCATTTCTGATGCTTTGAACATTGACGCGAAAATTTTATCGTGATATTATTCACAATAGATGGATGGTAAAGCTTGCCATCGGGAGGCGCTCGATGAACGAGACAACTCTGGTTTTCGCCTTGTTCGGCTATATTTTCGGCTTGCTTACCGCGATGGCAATCCTCGCGCCCAAACACTCCTAGTACAGCCGCGAGCCAATATGTTCTTATCTGTCTACTGGCGACTGTCTACTGTTGACTCTACTTCTGTGCGAACGTATCAATCATCAATTTCACGTCGTCGCCGAGCGGATACAGAATCGGGCACGTGCACCCGTTTTGCCGGTACTGGTTCACTTTTTTGCGAACCTCGTCCGGTGTGCCGCTCGCGGTGATGCGTTCGATCAAGTCATCTGGCACGAATTGCATCGCTTCGTGAATCTGTTCTTTCGTCGCGGGCCATCCCAGGATACTCTGGATTTTTTTGACCGTTTCTTCCGGCGTGCCGCTCGCTTTCGCGATGTGCGGTTGTTGCGCGAGATACTGGGTCAACAATTCCTTCGCGGCTTGGACTGCGCGCTTGTGATCCGGGTCTACCGAGCACACGACGAGTTGCGGACGGTCCAGGTCGTCCAATTTTCGTCCAGCTTTTTTCGCGCCGATCTCTAAATGCTTTAACGCTTCGAGGTTGTACTCGGGCGGTACGCAGTAATTCAGCACCACGCCGTCGGCGATTTCGCCGGTCAATTGCATCATCGCGTCACCGGTCGCGCCGATCATGATCGCGACGTTGCGCGGCTCGCGGCGTCCGTGCACCACATCGAGTTCGATGCCGTTGACTTTGTGGAATTCGCCGTTGAACGTGACGCGTTTCAGCGCGAGCAATTCGCGCATCACCATCACGGTCTCGCGCATCGCGAGCAAGGGTTTGCGTCGCTCGATGCCAACGTTTTTCGCGAGCGGATCCCACCACGCGCCAATACCGCAAATGATGCGATTCGGCGCGAGGTCGTCGAGCGTGAGGAACGTCGCGGCGAGCAAACCGATATTGCGCGTCCAGTTGTTGATGACGCCGCTACCCACTTTGATTTTCGATGTGACTGCGGCGAATGCCGCCATCGGGACGATTGCATCGCGCACCAAACGCGATTCCGCTTGCCACACCGCTTCAAAGCCGCGTTGCTCTGCATATTTGACGTACTCCATCCCCTCACGAATTTCGTGCTTGTCCTGCAAATACATTGCGACACGCTCAGCCATGTTGCTCCTTTTCGTTATTATCCGCGAATTTCACGAATTAACGCGAATAGAAAAACTTGACGGACTGTTACAATTTACAGATCCGGGGAACTCAGTCAAAATCATTCTTCTTGTCTCTTCTTCCAACCATTTGCGTTTTGACCATTCGCTTCCACTCCAAACTCGGTGCGCCGAAATTGATCAATACTCCAACTTCTAATCCTGTCGCTTTCAGATAGTATAGCAGTTGGCTTTCCTCTTTCGAAGTCAGATGGTCAAGCGCCTTGATTTCAACGACAATACTGCTGTAGCCCAAAAAGTCAACCGCATAAGATTTTTTCAGCCGATGACTCTTGTAATAAATGGTAAGTTCCTTTTGCGATTCAAAAGGGATGCCTTTCAATGCAAACTCGATTTCCAGAGCTTATTGGTAAATCGCCTCTAGAAATCCCGCGCCCAAATCCTTGTGAACCTCCATTGCCGCGCCTACAATCGCGTAAACTTCTTCCTTGAGAAGCAACCTGACCACTATGCCTCCTTGCAGAATTCATTCGCGAAAATTCGCGTAATTCGTGGATCAAGGATAAATCTTCTCCAGCATCCTGGGATACGGAATCGTCTCGCGCACGTGATCGAGTTTGCAGACCCAGGCAACCGTGCGTTCGATGCCGAGACCGAAACCCGAGTGCGGCACCGTGCCGTACTTGCGAAGATCGAGATACCACTCGTACGATTCGCGCGGCAGTTTGTGTTTTTCGATTTGCTGTTCGAGATGCACGAGATCGGCAGAGCGTTCGCCGCCGCCGATGATTTCGCCGTACCCTTCGGGCGCGAGCAAATCCGCGCCGAGCACGACCTTGGAATTTTCCGGATCCGGTTTCATGTAGAATGCTTTGATTTCCGCCGGATAGCGATGCACAAACACCGGCTTGTCGAACTGCTCGCTGATGACCGTCTCGTGCGGCGCGCCAAAATCATCGCCCCACTGGAAATCGGCGAAACCGTTCTTGTGCAAAATCTCGACCGCGTCGGTGTACGAAATTTTCGGAAACGGCGGCGTGACCTTTTCGAGTTTGTTCGTGTCGCGCTCGAGCATTTTCAATTCGTCCGCGCGTTCCTTCAAAATCGTTTGCACGATGTACGAAACGAATTCTTCGCCGACGCGCATGTAATCGTCGAGCGTGCCGTACGCCCATTCCGGTTCGACCATCCAGAACTCGGTGAGGTGACGCCGCGTTTTCGATTTCTCCGCGCGGAACGTCGGACCGAAACAGTACACCTTGCCGAACGCGGCGGCGTCCGCTTCGTTGTACAATTGTCCGCTCTGCGTGAGAAACGCGGGCGTGCCGAAATAATCCGTGCCGAACAAGGTCGTCGTACCTTCGACTGCGGCAGGCGTGAGGATCGGCGTGTCCACGAGCAGGAATCCATCGTTGTCGAGCCAATCGCGAATCGCCTTGATGATGCGCGCGCGAATTCGCAGAATCGCGTATTGGCGCGGCGAGCGCAACCACAGGTGCCGATTCGCCATCAAGAATTCGACGCCGTGATCTTTGGGCGTGATCGGATAATCGTTCGCGTATTGCAAGACCTGCAAATCCTTGACCGACAATTCGTATCCGCCCGGCGCGCGCGGCTCGGCGCGTGGAACGCCGGTAATGATGAGCGACGATTCCTGGGTCAGTTTTTTGGTCGCCTCGAATGCCTCGGGTGAAATTTCTTTTTGGAACACGACGGCTTGAATAAACCCGGTGCCATCGCGAAACCGGAGAAATTGCAGACGCCCTTTGTCGGTGCGATCCGCGAGCCAGCCCTTGAGCGTCACTTCTTTGCCGACATGCGCGGCGATGTTTTGGATGTAGATGTGTTCAGCCATGTTGCCTCGTTTTCGATTTCTGATTTAGGATTTATGCTTGGCGTTCCCTGACGTATTATACTCGAATTACCGCGCAGTAACTAACCGTCATCCTGGTTGTCAGTTTTGCGCGCATCAAATCGCGTCCGCATTGCGACGAACGGCGCGCGTACGCGCGCACCCACACGCGCAGTAAACGCGCCGAGCCACTGCGCGCGAATCGCGTTCCACGCGACGCCGAGCGCCGCGCAATCGTGCGCATCAAGTTGCTGCGCGGCGTACCGCTCGCGCGTGTAAAACTCGGCGACGCGTTCCGCCGCGGCGCGCGCGTCCGGCATCGCGTTGCCCAGCGCACGCGCGCGTTCGAGCGGCGTCGCGTACGTTTGTTCGCGCACGCCGAGCCAGCGCGCGCGATTGAGCATCGTTTCGTACACCCGTGCGGCAGGAGCGAGTTGCGCCAACCAACGCGCGCGCCTCAGCCACATCACGCCGAGCGCGCCCAGCGCGAGCAACCCCGCAAGTCCGCCGCCGATCAATACGAGCACGCCGGGACCGGGTAATTCAAATCCACCCGGATTCGCGCGCGACTCACCATATTGCCCCCGGTCCTCTTCCTCAAAATCGCCGCGATTGAACCGGCGTCGCGACAACAAATTCTCGTCCAGGTTCGGCGCTGATTCAGAGTCGGGATAGACCGGACGATCAATCAGGGGTTGGCTCGCGGTCGGTTCGAATTCGATCCAGCCGTACGCCGGAAAATACAACTCGGGCCACGAGTGCGCGTTCGATTCGACGACGTGAAACGCGCCATCGTGGTACTCGCCGAGCGAATAGCCGGACGCGACGCGCGCCGGAATTCCGAGCGCGCGTGCGAGCACCGCCATCGCGGACGCGTAATAGTTGCAGTACCCTTCGGGACGCTCGAATAACAAATAATCCACCGCATCGCGGTTGGGGGGCGGCGCGCTCACGTTTTCGTTGTAGCGAATGCGCCGGCGCAAATACGTTTCGAGCGCGGCGGCTTTGTCGTACGGGTTCGTGTACGAGATGGTGATCGTTTGCGCGAGCGCGCGCACACGCGCCGGCATATCGTCCGGCAACTGCAGGTACGTCGCGCTGATCCAGCGCGAGTAATCCACCGAATCGCGGCGCAAGGATTTTTCGTCCGCGACGCTGATCGCGGACACGGCGGTGTACGTATCGCCCTCGCGAATCATCTTGCGCGCGCGGACGAGCGCGACATCCATCAGCGCGGCATCGGGTTCCGACTCGGGCGGTTGCGCGAAACGAATTTCGGTGGGCACGCTGAAACGCAAAGGTTGCGCGGCGGCGACGAGCAGGTTTTGATCCGGCAAATAAACTTTGACGGTCTGGGTAACCTCGACGCGCAACGACCCAGCCAACGTAACCAAGCGCGAATCATTTGCGTTGAGCGTGACGGCATCGAGGTGCGTGTTCATCCAGCCGACGCTGATGTACCGATCGTACACCGCGGCACGCCAGTACCGCCCATAGTTCGTTTGCACATCCATCACCGAGCGTTGTCCCAGTTTGACCGGTCCGCCCATGCTCAACGTGGTGCCGTAGAAACTGGTGGGCGATTGCCGGACGCCGCCGCGCAACGCGCTAAAGACGCGGCTGAATTCTTCTTCGACGCCTTGCCAGGGACCTTGCAACGGATCGAGCAACGCGAGCCACGAAGGACCGGGCGCGGTCGGCGGCACGACCCAGGCAAGCATAATCAGCAACAACGAAAACGCGACGCCGTACGTGAGGAAATCGAAACTGATGTCGGGCGCGTAACCGATGGATTCGCGCCGCCACACGCGTTCCATCGCATGCAGATTGAGTCGCACGATCAAGAGGAGCGCGCTCGTGACGAACAAACCAAAGTACAATCCGCTTTGCGGCGCGGAATAAAAAAGATTCAGCGTGATCGCCGCCCCGGCGGGCAGGATCGCGCCCCACACTTGATGGCGGCGATAGATATACCACGCGGCAAAATAAGCCATCACCCACACGAGCAGCGCGAGTTGAATGACAAAGATCAAACCGTCCGAACTCGTGCCGCCGGCGATAACCTTGTACGTCCACACGAGCACACGCTCTTGCAAGACGATGTACTTTTCTTCCAGGGTGAGTGCGCGCGGCAACAGCAGACCGACGATGAGACCGGTCACCGGCGCGGCGAGCAGGAGCATCACGAGGTGCGCGAGCCAGCCGCGCAGGCGCGTCCTGGCGAGCGCGAATCCGCACGCGACGCCGGCGAACGCCGACCACGCGAGCACGCCCAGCCCATCGGTCCAATCCGCCGCCACCACCGAGCCGGTCACACTGAGCAGCATCAACACGAGGAGGACGAACGTACTGATCCCTTCCGGGATTTTGATTTCTTCATGCGCCGAGATTTGCGACATGGCAAAAGATTATCACGCGGGCAAGATTTTGTCAACGCAAAAAAAGACCCGCCGGGTTTGGATCACCCGGCGGGTTTGCGTTTATTTGCCATTTTTTAACTGCTCCCGGGCAGTCTGCGCGATTTGGCGAAACATCGCGCTGGCGGCATGATCTGGAAATTTTTCCATGAACGGCACCGCCGCGTTGATCGCCATCGTCATGTATTCGGCGACGTACGGAATCGTCGCGTTCACCTTCATGCTGAGTTCGCGCTCGATGTCTTCGGTCGTCGTCCACACGCGCCCGACCGTGCGGTTGTTGATGAGAAAGATTTGTTGCTGCGCCACGTCCCGCGAAATCATATAGTCCATCATCACCTTGGCGCCTTTGAGCGTCGCGATGTCCGGCGTCACGATCAAAAAGATGCGGTCGGACATTTCAATCACGGGGAGCGAAATGCGCGAGAGCGTTCTGCCAAAATCCACGAGGATGTAATCGAACATGCCGCGCAACGTTTGGAAAAGCGGGACGATGTGGCTCACGTTCAATTCGGTGGATTCCTGGGGATCGTGCGCGCCAAGCAACACGCGAAAGCCCCACTTGAGCGGAAGTGAAACGGCTTTATCAATCAGCGCGCGATCCACCGGATCGGTCATTTCCTGGGTCACGCGCGCGACCGTGCGCCGCGATTCGCACCCCAGCGACAAGCCAACCGTACCAAGCGGCAAGACCATGTCCACCACCAAGATGCGCGAATTGGGATCGAGTTGGGCGAGGGCAAACGCGATATTGACGCAGATCGAGGTCGCGCCCGTGCCGCCTTTGGAACTGCAGAACGATAGTAGACGACCTTGTTTGGCTTGCGCTTCGACCGCGGGCTTGCGCGGGTGCGCGAGGTGTCCTCGAATTTTTCCGATCAATTCCACATCCGCACCCGGACGCTTACCAACATAATCGTCCGCGCCCGCTTCGAGACCTGCCAGAATATCCGCCGGTTGATTTTTCCGACTGAGGATCATCATCCAGGGGGGAATCATTGGCGGATTTTTGATGACACGGCGCAGGAACTCCAAGCCGTCGAGATCCGGCAAGGCGACTTCGAAAACGACGACGGTCGGCGCGCGCTCCTCGATTTGGCTCAAGGCGTCTTGCGCGGCGTTAGCGGTCGCGACGTCGAATCCTTCGTTTTCTAATTTGGACTTGAGCCAGGTGAGAGTTGCTAGGTCATTATCTACCAGCAGGATTTTTGCGGGCATACCCACATTCTTTCCAGGCATGATTTAGATCGTTCACACCGCAAAAATTATAACATGCCCTATTCGAACGCGCAATAAGGCAAAGGGCTAACAACAGGTACTATCAGGTCGCGCCAGTCCATCATTTCGAAAAGTCATCCCAGGGAAAACCGCTCGTCGCAATGACCATGCCAGCGCGCTGCGGTTAACAATGACAAACGGCTCGCCGCGTGTACGCGGCGAGCCGTTCGGAATTAGATTGATCTACTTGGGCGCTAGTCCAAACGTGAGACTCGTGATTCGCCATCTGCCATCAATCTTACGAAAGGTCCACTTGTCATTGTCTTTGGCGTTCGTCACGCCGATCTTGGTGTCGGCAATCGCGCTCGCGGTATCGCCGGTCATCGTAATACGGATGTTCGGATGTTCCGCCGCCGGCGGATTCGACGGAAAAACAATGTTGACGTAGCGATCCCGCAACGCCGACCAATTCTTCCAGGTCTTGTCGTCACTCGGATTGTCCGGCGTTCGGTTCGCGTCGGTCACGACGCCATCGGTCGCCCAAATGTCTTGCAGCCGATTGATTTCTTGCTGCACGACGGCTTCACCTTCGGCATTGATCAATTGCTTGATCGCCTCTTCATCATTCGCCGGCGCCGGCGTTGCGGTACGCGTGCGTTGCACCGGGGGACTACCAACTGGCGGGGGCGGGGGCGGGGTACCATCACAACCTACTGCTGTGGCAAGCAACACCACGGCGGCGATCAACAACAACTTGCGCATTCAAAAACCTCCTCACTCTTCGCGGAAATTGACGGGCGCAATCATAACACGATTCGGAAAAAAGTCAAAAAATACCGGGGGCTGGGTTTGGAGTAGCACTCGCCCCATGCTATAATCGCGCTCCCAATATGACAGAGGTGCAGAAATGAAAATCGCCTGGTTTGGACACGTCCCCTATCCGCGTGGCAATGGGTTGGTCACCTATTCGCGCGAATTGCCCGCCGGTCTGCGGCGGCGTCAACATGAGGTCGTCTTCTTTTATCACGATAGCCGCGAGCGTGGTCCCGGGCGCGACGGGCACAGCATTCGCCTCAACGCGATCAACGTGTTCGACCGTATGGCGATTTCGGTGATGCGCGCCCGGCGCACAATCGAAGAAACGCTCGTGCGCGAACCCTTCGACGCCGCGCACGTGTCGCTGTCGTTTTCGCAACTGGATTACACCTTGCCGGAAATTTGTCGCGCCGCGAACGTGCCGCTCATCGGCACCGTGCACTTTCCCTTCGGTCCGCGCACGACATTGTGGGGTCAAGCCGCGCGTTTGTTTTATCGCTCGTACGCGCCGGCGCTCCGCGAGTACGATGCCGTCATCGTGTTCTCCGATTCGCAAGCCGCGATCTTTCGCGAGTACGGCGTGCCCGCCGAAAAACTGCGCGTGATTCCGAACGGCGTAGACACGGCAACGTACGAACCCAGCGCAAGCGATTACAAAGAACACATCGGGGCGTCACTGCTTGTCACGTACATCGGACGCGTCGATCCGGAAAAAAATGTCGGCGACCTTGCCGCGGCGTTCGACTCGCTCGATTTATCGCCGGACTATAAACTCGTCGTCGTGGGCAACGGGACCGAACTGCCGCGGTTGCGCGCCAAGTACAAACATCATCCACGCATCCATTTCACCGGCTACATCGGCGATGTGAACGAACGCTTGAGTATTTTGCGCGCCGCCGATATTTTCGTCTTGCCGTCGGCGATTGAGGGATTATCCCTCGCGTTATTGGAAGCGATGGCAGTGGGAAAAGCGATCATCGCGACGGACGTGGGCGCGGATGCGGAGGTCTTGCGGGGAGCCGGCATCGTGATTGATTTCAATCAACGGCAAGCGCAACTGCCGGCAATGTTGCGCACGTTGATCGAGTATCCGGATTTTCGCCGCGACCTGGCAACGCGCGCGCGGCAACGCGCGGTAGAACAGTACTCGCTCGAAACCAACATTGATCGCGTCGTGGACTTGTATCGCGAACTCAACGCCACCATGCGCGCGCGGCAAACAGCGAAGTAAAACTCACCAAAGTGCCCTCGACAATTCGCAGTTCGCCGATGTTCGCGATACCCAGTCCCAGCATTCCCGCGATGAAATGTCCCGCGCCAAATCCCACGAGCGCGACGAGCCAGTAGCCGATCAAACGCAGCCGTCCGTGTCCAACGACGACGTAGAACACGAGACCGTACAGACTAGCGATGACCGAACCCAAAACCAGTAATGCCATTTTGGAATGCGCCAGTTTCCCAATTGCCAATGCGCCAACTATTTTGGTTCATTGGTTGATTGAATGATCCCGCCACCCAAACACACATCGCCGTCGTACAGCACAACCGCTTGCCCCGGCGTAATATCGCGCAGAGGTTCGTCGAACCGAACGTGCGCGCGCATTTCAGCAAGCGAACGAACCGTCGCGGGTACGTCAACCGCGCGGTAACGAATCTTTGCCGTGACGCGAATCTCTGCGCGCGGCGGCTCACCCGCGATCCAATTCATTTGCTCCGCGATCAACTCGCGCTTGCCTAGTTCCTCCGCGCGCCCGACTACAACGCGACGATTCGCCACGTCGAGCGCGACGACGAACAGCGGTTCACCAAGCGCGAGACCCAGCCCTTTGCGCTGCCCAATCGTGTACAGCGCGATTCCCTCGTGATGACCCAGGACATTCCCGCGCGTGTCTACAATCTCACCGGGCACGAGCGCGCTTGCGCCTTTCGGCGTATTGCGCCGCAAGAAATTCCGGTACTCGCCATCCGCGATGAAACACAAATCCTGGCTCTCGTGTTTCTCCGCGACACGCAGACCAAATCGCCGCGCCAGCGCGCGTGTTTCGTCCTTGGTGTACTCGCCGAGCGGAAACATCACGTGAGCCAGTTGTGCCTGATTCAACATACTCAACGCGTACGCCTGGTCTTTTTTCGGATCCACGCCGCGCCACAACTCGACCATGCCATCGCGTTCGCGTACGCGCGCGTAATGTCCGGTCGCGAGAAAATCCGCGCCGAACGCGCGCGCCTTGTCGAGGAGAATGCCGAACTTGATTTGGCGATTGCATTGCAAGCACGGATTCGGCGTGACGCCGCGCGCGTACCCATCGAGAAAATAATCCACGACGTGGGTTTTGAAATCGGCTTCGTAGTTGAGCAAGTAAAACGGAATGCCCAGTGTTTGGCACACGCCGCGCGCATCGGCGACGGCTTCGGGCGAGCAGCAACGGTTGTTACCCCCATCCCCTACCCCTGCCCCCGTTCCCGAACCAACTGCGTTCGGAAACAGGAGCAGAGGAGAGGATTCTGCCCACAAGCGCATCATCATGCCAATGACAGTATAACCGCGCTCGACGAGGAGCGCGGCGACAGTCGAACTATCTACGCCGCCGCTCATCGCGACGACGACGGTTGGAGTGTTCATTTTCGATTTCTGGTTTCTGATTTGCGATTGGTGACGTACAATTCACACATCATGTTTCGGTAGCGCGTCCAGGTACACATCTACCGAGCGCTCAACCGCATCCGCAATCAAGGCGACAAAATCACGTGAGTCGCCGGCGTGTGCTTGCTCCAGAGACGCATAGTATCTTTGGCGATCCGTCATTCTGACTACAGTCGGCGGAAATCCCGCGCGCATCAAAATCAGATTCATCAACAAACGCGCCGTGCGTCCGTTGCCATCTACGAACGGATGGATATCCACGAGTTTGAAATGCGCGAGCGCGGCGTATTCGACTGGGTGCAATCTCTTGGTTTCATCCTGGTTCAGCCATCGCGCGAAATCGTACATCAAACTAGGCACGCTCCCGGCATCGGGCGGCACAAAATCAGAACCGGCGATTCGCACATTAACGCGGCGATAAGCGCCGGCGTTGTCGTCGTCAATTGTTCGCAGGATCAAATTGTGCATCTGGCGAATCGTCATCTCGGTGATTGGCTCGCGCGTGTCGGCGAGTCCTTGCACGAAATCAATCGCGTGGCTGTGATTGATCACTTCGAGATGCTCGCGCAGTGACTTGCCGCCGATAGTCACGCCGTCCAACAAAATTGCGCGCGTCTCCGAAAGTGTGATGCTCGACCCTTCAATCGCGTTCGAGTTATAGGTCCAATCCACGCGAAAATATTCTTCGAGTTTCGCGACGATGGAGGACGGCACCGGGCGATGCGCGTTCACACGCGCTTTTTTTTCAGTTAGCCGCGCAAGATTTTGAGGCGCTTGCATTTCATCTATGCCGTGATTGGTTCCGTTCGCGCCGCGAGCCGGTCAGCGTGAGTTGGCGCGCGTAGCCAACTTGCAGGCACGGTCAGAACCGCAACCGTGTTTCCAAGCATATCGAAAAATTCGACGCTATAGCCAGGTTCTTGATTCGGGACATTGTGTCGCTCAACAACTGTTCCCACATCACCAGCACGCAAATTATCTGCAGGTATGTCACGAACAAGTATCACATCGTTATAAAGTTGATGATCCATATCTCATCCTCCTAATCCGGAAACAGGGTAATTGCTGACCGTCAGCGCATGGCTGACCATTGAATGTTCATCCGTACCGCCAGCGCATTCCTGACAGAAAGTGTGTAGCAACCGCCAGCGGTGGATAATCAAGTGACGGTTACTTTTTCAAGAAAGGATAGGGCCAGCGTTT